>CANHCS010000019.1 GCA_947459195.1 Sphingobacteriaceae bacterium | reverse complement strand
TAAATCAATAAAAAGATGAAAAAATTTAACGAATTCAAAGCTTTAGTAGCTGCCTTAGAAGGTGATGCTGACAAATTTTACAACAAAGGAAACAGCGCTGCTGGTACCCGTGTTCGTAAAGGCATGCAAGATCTTAAAAACTTAGCTCAGGCTATCCGTTTAGAAGTTCAAGAAACTAAAAACAAAGCAAAGTAATTTAATTACTTAGCACATAAAAAAGGCTTTCTGATTTCAGAAAGCCTTTTTTATTGTATGGCTAAAATGATTTATTTCAAACCACTTAATTCTTTTGCTATTTTTTGTTGGGTGGTGGCACTTACCGGTACTAAAGGTAAGCGCAGATGATCTTCACAAACATTCAATTGTTTTAATGCTGATTTCACTCCAGCAGGATTACCCTCCACAAAACACAAATTGGTGAACTCGAGCAGACTGTAATGAAGCGGTTGAGCTTCCACAAAATTACCATCCAGGCAAGTACGAACCATGGTAGAAAACACCTTTGGTAATGCATTGGCTACTACAGAAATAACCCCAACTGCCCCAAGTGCAATCATAGGCAAGGTAAGTGGATCATCGCCCGATATCAACATAAAACCTTCTGGTTTTTCGGCAGCAATTTTATTGAATTGGTCGAAATTGGCCGAAGCTTCTTTTACCGCAATGATATTTTTGAACTCTTTTGCCAAACGCAACACCGTATCGGCGCTCACCATACTACCGGTTCTGCCGGGTACATTATATAAAATGATGGGAAGCGGGGAAGCTGCTGCAATTGCTTTATAATGCTGATAGATACCTTCCTGAGTGGGTTTGTTATAATAGGGGCTCACCGACAGGATAGCATCAAAACCTTTCGAATCGAAATTTTTTAGAGTTTCTACGATTTCGACAGTATTGTTTCCGCCAATACCAGCCACTAGGGGCACTCTACCTTTCACCGTTTCAACGGTAAAATCCCAAATGGCTTTCTTCTCTTCCTTGCTCAAAGTGGCCGTCTCTCCGGTGGTACCCAAACTTACCAGGTATTCCGCTCCGCCATTAATGATGTGATCGATCAGGTTTTTTAATCCTGGAAAATCTATTGAACCATCTGCCTTGAAAGGAGTGACCATGGCCACGCCGGTGCCGTAAAATTTGTTCATTTTTATCTGATTGAAATTAAAATTACTTATAATCCGATCATTTTGAGGAGTTCTTCATCAGAAATAATCGGAATGTTTAGCTTTTGTGCTTTCTCCAGTTTAGAGGGGCCCATGTTCTCGCCGGCTACCAAATAATTCAGTTTACTCGAAATGCTGCTCAATATTTTACCCCCGTACGATTCTATTAAATCCTTCAATTCGTCGCGGCTATATCTTTCAAAAACACCCGAAATGATGAAATTTAAACCTTCCAGCTGATTCCCTGATAAAATAATTTCCTTCTGTATACTTTCGAACTGCAGTCCAAAGCTTTTTAGCAGTTGGATTTGTTCCACATGTGCAGCTTCTTCGAAATACGCAATCAAGCTTTCTGCAATTCTACCACCAATTTCATCCACAGCAGTCAACTCTTCAAGGGTAGCCGACATTAATGGTTCAATACTATGGAAGTGCGAAGCTAATTTTTTGGCAACAGTTTCGCCCACAAATCGGATACCCAGTCCAAAAAGAACCTTTTCGAAAGGCATTTCCTTTGATTTTTCAATCCCAGCCAACATATTATTGATCGATTTTTCACCGAAACGTTCCAGCCTCATCAGCTCAGTTCGTTTTTCGTGAAGGGTGTATAAATCGCTGATCTGCTTTACAAAACCTTGGCGATAAAATGCCTCGATTGTTTCAGCACCAATTCCGTCAATATTCATTGCCTTACGGCTGATAAAATGTTGGATTCGGCCTACAATTTGTGGAGGGCAACCTTCGTCGTTGGGGCAGTAATATGCCACTTCACCTTCTTCCCTAATGAGTGTGGTGCCACACTCAGGACAGGTGTTTGGATAGCTAATTTTTACTGCATTTTCAGGCCTTTTTAGTGTATTCACCCCAATAATTTTAGGGATGATTTCTCCACCTTTTTCAACCAAAACCGTATCGCCTTTATATAGATCGAGGCGATTAATTTCATTGGCATTGTGCAAAGTGGCTCTTTTAACGGTGGTGCCGGCTAAAAGCACAGGTTGCAAATTGGCAACGGGCGTTACCGCACCGGTACGGCCAACCTGGTAAGTCACTTGTTCCAAGATCGTTTCCACCTCTTGGGCCTTGTATTTATAAGCTATGGCCCAACGGGGCGATTTCGCCGTAAAGCCCAATTCTTCCTGTTGAGCATAGCTGTTAACTTTTAAAACAATTCCATCAATATCATAGCTTAACTGATGTCGTTTTTCATCCCAGTAATGAATAAAATTCAATACTTCATCAATATTGCTGCACAATTTTTGATGCTCACAGGTATTAAATCCCCAATTTTTTATTGCCTGCAAACTTTCCCAATGACTGCGGAATAAACGTTGTTCGGTGTAAAGGAAGTAAATAAAACAGTCGAGCGGTCTTTTTGCCACTTCAGAAGAATCTTGCAACTTAACAGTTCCGGCAGCAAAATTTCTCGGATTGGCATAAGGAACTTCATCGTTCTCCATTCGTTCCTTATTCAATCGTTCGAATGCTTGTTTGTGCATGAACACTTCGCCTCGAATCTCGAAATTATCCGGATAGTCGCTGCCGCTTAAACGGTGCGGGATGCTCCTGATGGTTTTGATATTGGCCGTTACTTCATCTCCCTGAGTGCCATCTCCACGTGTAACGGCACGAATTAATTTTCCATCCTGATAAGTCAAACTCATCGATAAACCATCGTACTTGAGCTCACACACATATTCAAAATGGCTGCCGATGGCTTTTTTAATGCGCTCATCAAAATCACGTAGATCCTGCTCACTGTAGGTATTCCCGAGAGAGAGCATGGGCCAGCGGTGTTTTACCGTTTTAAATTCTTTGGTGATTTCGCCTCCCACTTTTTGGGTAGGAGAGTCGGGGTTTTGGTATGCCGGATAGGCTTTCTCCAACTCCATCAGCTCTTCGAGTTTTTTATCGAACTCAAAGTCCGAAATGGTGGGCTGTGCCAATACGTAATAATTATAGTTATGCTGGTTCAGTTCTTTTACCAGCGCATCCATTCGATCTTTAATATCAAAAAGCGACATGAAGCGAAGATAATGCTTTTAAGTTTTAGGGCAGTCGTCCAGTTGCAATTGAATTTCATGAAATATATTCCGAAAATCTGCTTTCAGAACTTCTCTGTATGCCATCAACACCTGGGTCAGATCTTGGGAATTGACTTGCTGTAAACCCTCGGGCCAAAGTCGCATGCTAATTCGGTTGAGTGCATATACAATTTGTTCAGCATCGCGATAGCTATATAAGTAACGACTCGAAATAAACTTTTCATAAAATGTGAAGAAAATAGTCGAATCTTCAATTCCATTCAATTTTAAAAAGGAAGCTATTTTCTGCCGATCACTCCGATCCAGTTGCAGGTAGAATTGATCCACATCAATCATTCCTTCAGTTAAGAGTAAACTGTCTAACATCAATTCCAAACTAATATGAGCCAAAAAGGAGGGCCAAACTTTGCTGGGTTTTAAAATATCGCCTACTACCTGTTTAATGGCTCCCACGTGAACATTGAAAAAGGCAGCACTGTGGAATTGTTTATCCACGAACAGGTGTCTTTTCCAACCTACTAAAATCGACTGATGAGCAGGGTCGATTTTAAAAAGCAATTCATTTTTTTGTGGATGAGGATTCCATTTTTTGTTTGCATTTTTCAAAAGGTCGGGCAATACCGTGCCTAAGGCCAGGTAAGGATCATTTGTAGATCGGTCGAAATAGAAATGTGATAAAAAATTCATCAGCTTTCCTTAAAAATACACAATCTGAATCGTAATTAATGCTTATGCGCTATTCCTCCCTCAATTCTGTTATATTTGCTCCACTGATAAAAACGCTGTTTTCATGAATTTTATTGAAGAATTACGCTGGCGTGGCATGCTCCATGATGTAATGCCCGGAACTGAAGAGCAACTGAACAAGGAATTGACTTCGGGTTACATTGGTTTTGATCCAACGGCAGATTCTTTACACGTGGGTCACTTGACCCAGATTATGACCCTCATTCATTTTCAGCGTGCAGGTCATCGTCCAGTGGCATTGGTGGGCGGCGCAACCGGAATGGTAGGCGATCCTTCAGGAAAATCAGCAGAGCGTAACCTTCTTTCTGAGGATGTTTTGTTCCATAATGTGAGCTGTCTGGAAACTCAACTGAAAAAATTCCTGGATTTTGATTGTGGAGCCAACAGTGCCCAGATGGTTAACAATTACGATTGGTTTAAGAGTTTCAGTTTCCTCGATTTCATTCGCGATGTAGGTAAACACATCACCGTGAATTACATGATGGCCAAAGATTCGGTGAAGAAACGTTTGGAAGGCGATTCTGGAATGTCTTTTACAGAATTTAGTTATCAATTGGTTCAGGGATTTGATTTTTATCACCTCTGGAAAGAAAAAAATTGTTTGGTGCAGATGGGCGGTTCCGATCAGTGGGGAAACATGGTTACCGGAACTGAACTGATTCGTCGCAAGGCCGGCGGAAGTGCCTTTGCCATCACTACCGAGCTGATTAAGAAAGCAGATGGCACCAAATTCGGTAAAACAGAGTCTGGAGCAGTTTGGTTAGATCCCAAGAAAACTTCGCCATTCAAATTTTATCAGTTCTGGCTCAATACAAGCGATGATGATGCCAAAACCTGGATCAGGATTTTTACGCTGAAAAACAGGGAAGAAATAGAATCACTAGAAAAGGAACACGATACTGCTCCACATCTTCGTTTGTTGCAGAAAGCCCTGGCAGAGGATATTACCATTCGTTGTCACGGAGAAGCAGCTTTGCAAACAGCTCTTAAAACCACCGATTTCTTGTTTGGTAATGGTTCGTTAGAATTCCTTTTAAATTTGAATGATGAGGAGATTCTGGATGTTTTTGAAGGGATTCCTCAATTCAAGATATCAGGCTCAGCCTTAAAAAATGGCATTACGCTAAATGACTTGCTGGCCGAACATGCAGCTGTTTTCCCTTCTAAAAGCGAGGCTCGAAAAATGATTCAGGGAGGTGGAGTGGCACTCAACAAAGAGAAATTAGCTGATCCGGCACAAGTAATTGATGCTGCACAACTCATCAAAAACAGATACCTGGTGGTGCAAAAAGGAAAAAAGAATTATTTCTTGCTGATTGTTGAATAATTACTGCACCAAAAGATTACAGCCACGAATATCACTATCATCAAATCGACCTAAGACCTCAAATCGGTCCCATTCATGGAGCCGGCCCAAATCTTGAGTGGCAATAAAAGAACAAGAATACAAATTAGCCAGATCGATTACGTTGATACCTCCAGTTTTGTTTGCTGATAAATATTGGAAGGGATCGTTGGTATCGCGGATGATCACTTTCATCCAGGGCGGACACTTGAAAATTCCATCGCCTTTGGAGTAGGCCTGCGAAAGCAATTCTGTCATTCCATATTCGGAGTGAATTTTTGGCACACCAAATCCTCGGCAAAGGATTTCATGTAGTTCTTCCCTTACGATTTCTTTGCGTTTACCTTTCATTCCGCCGGTTTCAATCACAATGAGCTCTGGAAATTGGAATTGATACGTTTCTATAAAGTCGAGCAAGGCATAAGTCACCCCTATTAAAATTACTTTTTGCTTTTCTTTTTGAAGTTGACAGAGCTTGTCGGCTAATTCCTGGTGATTATAGAGGAAGTAGTTGCTGTCCGGACGACTTTTACTTATCAGATCATCAACCATGTAAATCAAGGATGATCCTTCTCGCTCGGCATAAGAGGGTAATAATGCTAATAAATTATATTCGGCAATATCTCCATAAAATTTATAGAATGCCTGCTGAAAACTTTGCCGATACAAGTCGATATCTATGACGGGATGAAAGCTGTTAACTGTACCTGTTGTGCCCGAACTACTGAAAACGATGGCAGGCTCTGCATTACTGCTCAGTATTTGGTGGCTTTTAAAAAAAGAAATGGGTAGAAAAGGAATGGCTGATAAAGTTTGGACTTCCGCACTTTTAATACCCAGATACTGAATAAATTTGCGGTAAACCAAATTATTTTCGGCTTGAAACCGAAAAACCTCCAGTGCTTTGTGCTCAAAATCCTGGAGGTTTTTGATCTTAAATATTTCTTCGGCCAAATGTTTAATCACCTTGCAAAGATACAATTTGCAGGAGGAGCATTTTTATCTTCTACGTCCAAAAAATCCTTTTTTGAATGCTGCGCCAGCCAATGCCGCAGTTCCGGCTACCAGTCCACCGAGTAGACCAGTAATCAGCACCAAAATGAGCCAGTTAAAGTCCGACTCCGGCAACATTAACATCTGTGCAACACGATTGGCCAGTAAATTTTCGTTGGGTAAACTTCGAAATAGCGCCATACATACCCAAAGTATGAAAATAGCACTAAATCCATTCCAGAATGATTTTTTTTCACTTTGTCCGTTCCATGCAGCTAAGGCAAAAGCAATGGGGGTGATGACCCCCCATGGTAAAAAGAATTGTGCAATTAACGAAACGAATAGTATGAGGATGAATAACATGATGCGATAATTTTAGGTTATTTTTTTGTGAATTTCCAGGTGGATATGATCCTTTCAGATGACTGATCTTTGGAACGTAAATAAAGTAATTCGTTTAAACGGCCCTCGGCCCAGGTATCCAACATGTCATCATAATAAAAACTACCAGGGTTGCCCGATTGTCCGCCTGGGAATACACCGTAAGCTTTTGGCTCCTTGCCTAAGGCCACAATCATTTTCCAGGATGGTCCATTACTTTCGCTCAAGGCATTTACAGATGTTTTAGAACCACCGTTGAATAATGTTTTAGATCCGAATCCGGCAATTTTAGCCAAGTGCGGCACATTGCTGTGTTTTACATGGCCCCACTGCCATTTTTCACTCATTGGACCGTATTTTTTGGTCAAACTGTCAATGGAAAGTTTATAGGAACTTAGCAATACATCATTCAAGCCCTCTTTTTGAGGTGTTTTGACGTTATCAAACCATTTTGATTGTGGCTCCGCTAGGATTAGCTGTACCGTGCGGTCACGAGATGGGTAGCGCATCGGGATGTTGGCATCGCCAAATTCATCCTCCCAAATTTGTTTTGCCAACAGTTTTTGCCAGATTTCAAAAATGCTGGCACCTATTTCTTTGGCATCGTAAAATTTATTCCATTTACTCACCACATTGAATGCATTGCGTTCTTGATTATTAAGCTTGGCAGTGTTTACTCTGTTTACAAAAGCTGAAAGCACATTTTCGGCAAAAATGCTGTAATTGTCATTTTGTAAATTACGCATACTATCTACCGTGATCTGGTTCATTTTGCTCAAGCGATCGTTGATGCGCTTGCCACGTTCATAACCCGAAAATTCCCAGTGTAAATAATAAGGATAAGTAGGATCGGCAGAGAACTGGTTTGCCGAGCTTACGAAACCTCTTTCCGGGTTTTTTACTGTTGGATTCTGATCGGCAGGAATTCTGCCTTGCCATTCGTTGGCTGGATTGGCCCCGTCTAACAAAAATTTACCCTGGCCTTTCCATTTTAAAGGGAAATATCCATTGGGTGTAATCGCGATATCATTGTCTACGGTGGCAAAAAGAAAATTTTGAGCTGGGGCACTGTAATAGCTCAATGCTTTACGATAATCGTCGTAATTATTTGCTTTATTTAATAAGTAGAAGGTGCGAACATCATTTGATCCCTCATGAGCAATCCATCGTAATGCATAACCCTCCGGAATATTTTTTGCCTTGGCAAAATTGCCTGGCTTCTGATCCTGGAGATAAACAACAGGTCCATGATGAGTATAATAAACGGTGTCGGTGATCGCTTGTGCGCCACGAACCTGGATGGTCTCTATTCTTTGTTTTGTGGCCTGCCATTGGTTGTTATACCAATAATACTGATGAGATTGGTCTTTAAATTGAATTTGATACCAGTCGAGCACATCAGAGCCCACATTGGTCACCCCCCATGCCACTTTTTGGTTAAAACCGATGATTACTCCCGGAGCGCCAGGAATGGAAACGCCATATACATTTTGTTCCTGATTGATCAGCTGGATTTGATACCAGATGGCCGGCAAGGTCAAGTCTAAGTGTGGGTCATTGGCCAAAATAGGGTAGCCACTCACAGTCTTTTTCCCAGATACAGCCCAGTTATTACTGCCAATTCCTTCTTCTTTTTGTTTAGTTCTGATGGAAGCATTGGTTCCAACATTCGCATCAGCTGGAGCATTTGGTCTTGGAATCGGTTTGAAATTCCAGGCAGTACCTACTGGAATGATGGGTTCTTCTCGATAAGGATAGTCGGGAAAGAGGTCTTTCATGACTTCAGTGCCGTATTTTTTCAAAATATTGCTCATGTAAAATTCATCAGATCCGCTTGCAAGTGTGGCAGACATCATTTTCAAGAGCAGGGCAGAATTCAGTGGCGTCCAGTTTTCTGGTTCATAATCGAGTATTTTAAACTCAATAGGATAATCTTCAGGTTTGAGCGATTGGATGTAAGCATTGATTCCTTCTGCATAGGCATTCATCATGTCTGCAATTTCAGGATCAGCCATCATGGTTTTCATCATGTTTTCTGCCCCAAAAGTCATCCCCATGCGTCTTTGAAAACGGTCTATATCCAAGGCTTTTGGTCCGATCACTTCCGATAGTCTACCCGAAGCAAAACGGGTTTGAAAATCCATCTGCCATAAGCGGTCGCGGGCAGTCACAAATCCTTGTACAAAATATAAGTCGTGGTTATTGCTTGCGAAAATGTGGGGAATGCGTTGGTTGTCGAATTGCACATTTACTTCGCTTTGTAATCCTGCTAAATTTAAATTCAGCTCAAGACTGGTATTGCTACTCTCCGCATTTTTCCAAAAACCTTGAAAGGGGTCGAGGAATTTAGCGAGAGGCGGGATATTTCCCCATTTATGGTTCAAAGCAAAAGTTAGCGATACAGCTAAGAATAAGGTGAATATTGGTTTCAGTGCTTTCATTCTGTTGAAATTCAGATTTAAATTCTACCTAAATTATAAATAAAGATTTAAATGGGCTATATCCTCTCGAGAAAGTATTTTTTTAATAGTTTAAATAGATGATTATAAGTTCAGCCCAAACTAGAAAGAAAAAAAAAATTTGCGATGTGTTAAATAAGTCTTAAGTTTATGTTTGATTAACCATTAATCATACCAAATTATAAACTAAAACTTAAGATTATGCGTAAATTTTTTACCCATTTATCCGGGGCACTTATGTTGTTAATGCTCAGTGTTTCTGTGGCTATGGCACAAAGTGTAACCATCTCGGGTACCATCACTGACAAATCTACAAATGAAACTTTGCCAGGAGTTTCAGTCACCATTAAAGGTACAAACACTGGTACATCAACCAATTCAAGTGGTAAGTTTACCATTACTACTTCAGAAAAAACGCCATTTACTTTGGTAGTGAAGTATATTGGTTATGAAACCATTGAAACCTCAGTTAGTGGTTCCAATGCTAACCTGAATTTTCAGTTAGCTCCTCAGTCAGTATTAGGTCAAGAAGTAGTTGTATCTGCTTCACGTACTCCTGAGCGTATCTTGGAGTCGCCTGTTACCATTGAGCGTGTGAGTGCTGCTGCTATCCGCGAAGGTGCGAACAACTCTTACTATGATGCACTTGCTAACCTGAAAGGGGTAGAAAGTAGCTCACAGTCTTTAACTTTCCGTTCTATCAACACCCGTGGTTTTAACTCTAACGGTAACGTTCGTGTAAATCAAATTACGGATGGTATGGACAACCAGGCTCCCGGTTTAAACTTCTCTGTAGGTAACATCATCGGTTTATCTGAATTAGATGTAGAGAGCGTGGAATTATTACCTGGTTCATCTTCAGCCTTATATGGTTCTGGAGGTATGAACGGTACCATCTTAATGAATTCTAAAAATCCATTTGATTATACAGGTTTAAGTGTACAATTGAGAACAGGGATGAACAACATCAATAGCCCAAGAGCCGGTGTTAACCAATCTCCGATGTACGATTATTCTTTCCGTTGGGCTGTAAAATCTAAAGACAATAAATGGGCTTTTAAAACCAGTACTTCTTATTTATCAGCTAATGACTGGCAAGCGTTTGATAATTCAAACTTTGATCGTGTAGGTCAAAAAGCCAAAGCTGGTGATCGCTCAAGTGATCCTGCCTTTGACGGCGTAAACAGCTATGGCGATGAAGTAAGTGCTAACATGTTTGGTGTTGCTCAATCTGTACAAAATCAAACCCGTGCTGGTATTTTAGCTGCAACTGGTAATACCGTGGACATTGTTGCTTTAATGAATGCATCTTTACCTGCAAATGCTACTCAAGCTCAAATTGGTGCATTTATTGGTGGTTTACCTTCTGCAATCAGAACTTCAGTTTCTAACATGGTTCCTTTCTACTTTGGTTTGCGTAACAACTTGATCCCGAACCAAACGGTTTCGAGAACAGGTTACAATGAAGCAGATTTGGTTGATTATGGTGCAAAATCCATTAGAAGCTTAAATGCCTTACACTACAGAATTAACGATAAATTAGAGGTAATTGCTCAAGCCAACATTGGTTCAGGAACTACAGTTTACACTGGTTCGGAGCGTTATTCTATCAAAAACTTCCGTTTATCGCAATATAAATTAGAGTTGAAGGGTAAAAACTTCTTCTTAAGAGGTTATACCACCCGTGAAAACTCTGGAGATTCTTACAACGCCACTGCATTGGCATCTTTCATGAATGAAACTGCAAAACCTAGTACCACTTGGTTCCCACAATATGTAGGTAACTATTTTGGTGCAATTTCTGCGGGTGCTACCCCTGCTGCTGCACATGCCGCAGCAAGAGCAACTGCTGATAACAATCGTTTATTGCCAGGAACGCAAGGTTTCAATGCTGTGAAAGAAGAGATTACTTCTAAAGTAATTGGTGCTGCTGGTGGTGGTGCTAAATTTGCCGATAAATCTTTTGTGAATCAGTTTGAAGGTATGTACAATTTCAGCGATGCATTGAATAATGTAGTTGATTTGCAAGTTGGTGGTATGTTCAGACAATACACTTTGAATTCTAATGGTACCATCTTCGCTGATAAGGATGCCAATTTAACCATCGATGAGATTGGTGCATTTATCCAAGTTGGTAAGAAGTTCTTCAATGATAAATTGAAGTTAACTGCAGCTAGCCGTTATGACAAGAGCCAGAACTTTGAAGGTCGCTTTACACCACGTATTACCGGGGTTTTAACTGTAGCGCCTAACAATAACATCCGTGCTTCTTATCAAACAGGTTTCCGAATCCCAACTACTCAAAACCAATATATCATGTTAAATACAGGTTCTACTACTTTAGTGGGCGGTATTGCGAGCATGTTAGATTCAAGAGGTTTAAGAACCGGAATTGGTCGTGGTTACACTCGTGAAAGTGTAGCTGCAGGCAGCCCTGCTCTTTACAACTTTAATTCAGAATTAAGACCTGAAAGCTCACAAACTTTTGAGATTGGTTATAAAGGCTTGATCACTAAAAACTTATTGATCGATACTTACTACTACGGAACTACTTTCAAAGATTTCATCTCTACTTTGGCTTTATTGAGAAATGAAGATGCCAACGGAAATCCAATTGGTGGTCTTCCTAATGCATCTAGTAAAGCTTACGGAACGGTAGTAAACGATCCTAACAATGTGAAATCTTATGGTTTCGGTATTGGAGTTGATTATTTAATGGACGACTTCAAAATCAGTGCTAACGTAACCAGCGACAGATTGAACCAAAACGCCAGCAGCAGTGTGTTGCAGAGCGAGTTCAACACTCCGGAATGGCGCTACAACTTAGGTGTAAGCAAAACCAACTTATTCAAAAACGTAGGTGCCGGTTTAACTTACAGATGGCAAGATCAGTTCCTGTGGACTTCTTCTTTCATCAGCGGTACTGTTGAATCATTTGGTACTTTAGATGCTCAGGTGAACTTCAGAATTCCTAAGCAAAAATTAACAATGAAAGTGGGTGGTTCTAACATCACCAACCAATACTACAGAACCAACTTTGGTAACCCAATGGTGGGTGCTGTATACTATGTTTCATTCACTTTTGATCAGTTAATGAAATAAGTAACTTGATCATTATTGAAAAAGCCTTCCCGATTCCGGGAAGGCTTTTTTGTTGGGCAAAATTGTACTAGCAGTTTACGAAGGAGTAAAGATTGGATTTATCAATAATTGCTGCAAAAAAAAACCTCTCCAATTGGAGAGGTTTTTAATAAACGTTATAGTTTTTATTTCAACTGAGCAGCATACTGCGCCAAGTCAACTAGTTTATTAGAATAACCCCATTCGTTATCATACCATGAAACCACTTTAACAAAGTTCTCATTCAGTGATATACCTGCTTTTGCATCGAAAATGGAAGTACGGGCGTCGCTCAAAAAATCTTGAGAAACTACGTCATCTTCCGTATAGCCTAAGATTCCTTTCAGTTCACCTTGTGATGCTTTTTTCATGGCGCCACAAATTTGCTCGTAGGAGGCTGGTTTTTCCAACCTTACGGTTAGGTCTACCACCGAAACATCGGGTACGGGTACACGGAAAGACATGCCGGTTAATTTTCCTTTTAATTCAGGAATCACCAGAGCAACCGCCTTTGCAGCTCCGGTAGATGATGGGATGATGTTCTGATAGGCACCCCGTCCGCCTCTCCAATCTTTTGCTGAAGGCCCATCAACGGTTTTTTGAGTAGCTGTTACCGCATGAATGGTACTCATTAAACCTTCTAAAATCCCGAATTCATCATTTAAGACCTTTGCTATTGGAGCCAAGCAGTTGGTAGTACAAGAGGCATTTGAAATGATATGCTGGTCTGCACGGAGCGATTGGTGGTTTACACCCATTACAAAAGTAGGGGTATCATCTTTGACAGGAGCAGAAATCACCACTTTCTTGGCACCTGCATCCAGGTGTTTTTGAGCATCTGCCTGGCTTAAAAATAAACCGGTGCATTCCAATACTACTTCAGCGCCTACTTCATTCCACTTTAGTTGTGATGGATCTTTTTCAGCGCTTACACGTATGGTTTTCCCATTGATCACCAATTGACCATTTACTACTTCCACTTCTCCTTTAAAGGGCCCGTGTGTAGAATCATACTTGAGCAGGTAAGCAATGTAATCTACATCCATTAAATCGTTGATACCTACAATCTCTACATCAGGTCTAGAAGCTGCTACCCTGCATGCCAGGCGGCCAATCCGACCAAATCCATTAATTCCTATTTTCATTCTTGATATAATTGTTTGATAAATAATTACTTATTTCTTCTTTTATGATTTTTAGATATTTATTTCCAAATGTATGAAATTTTATAAATTAATATTGTACTTTGTACACTAAGTGAAGCACAAAATTCTAATTATTCTCTTTTTACAGAGTATAATTAAATTTATCTTTAAGCCATCAAACATTCAGTAATTTGAAGGATAAGCTACCCATATTTGAATCGGTATTTTCTACAGACTGTGTGATCTTCGGTTTCGACAAGGGGGAATTGAAAATATTGCTCATTGAACGTAATGAAGAGCCATACAAAGACTGGCTGGCCTTACCCGGTTACTTTGTTGAACAGCAAGAAAGTATTGATGAGGCAGCTGCCCGTATTCTCTACGAACTCACCGGACTTAGAGGGATCTTTATGGAGCAATTTCACACTTTTGGTGAAGTAAAAAGGCATCCCCAGGGTCGGGTAATTACTGTGGCTTATTTTGCGATGATCCGACTAAGTGGTGCAAAAGAACTAAAGCCGGTTACCAATTATGCAAAAAAAGCCTTTTGGCATCCGGTTGAGTCTCTGCCAGAGTTAGCCTTCGACCACAGTGTTATTTTCAATAAGGCTCTTCAAAAAATCAAGCGAAAAATTGCATATCAGCCCATTGCATTTGAGCTTTTGCCCGAAAAATTTACACTTACTCAGTTACAAACGCTTTACGAAGCGGTACTCAATAAAAAATTAGATAAAAGAAATTTCCGCAAGAAAATGCTCAATTACGGCATTTTGAAAGAATTAGATGAAAAGCAAAAAGGAGTATCTTATCGTGCAGCCAAACTCTATAAGTTTGATAAGCGCAAATACGCCAAACTTTTCAAAAACGAATTGAGTTTCTAAGCTATTCAGGTCGGCTTATTTTGATGGATTAATGGTTTTGTTTTAGATGCCCGATTTTTCACACCTTCACGTACACACTCAGTTTTCCTTGCTCGATGGAGCAGCAGACATCGGTCGTTTGTTTAAAAAAGCACAGGCCGATGGCATGAAAGCCATGGCCATTACCGATCATGGAAACATGTTTGGCGCCTTCAAGTTTGTTGCAGAAGCCAAAAAGTATGGAGTGAAACCCATCGTGGGCTGTGAATTTTATGTAGTAGCCGACCGTCATAAAAAAACATTTACCAAGGAGAACAGAGATCAACGGTTCCATCAGCTTTTTTTGGCAAAAAATGCCAAAGGCTATCAAAATCTAGTGAAGCTTTGTTCTTTAGGTTACATGGAAGGCTTGTACAGTAAATGGCCCCGTATAGACAAGCAGTTAATTGAACAATACCACGAAGGACTCATTGCAACCACTTGTTGTTTGGGAGCGAGTGTTCCGCAAAGTATTTTAAAGGATGGAGAAGAAGCTGCCGAGAAAGAATTTAAATGGTGGTTAGATCTGTTTGGCGAAGATTATTACATCGAACTCCAGCGTCATAATATACCGGAGCAAGAAAAAGTAAATGAGATCTTACTCAAATTTGCCAAAAAATACGAGGTGCCGGTCATTTGTTCTAATGACTCTCATTATGTAGATCAGCAAGACGCTAATGCACACGATATCCTATTGTGCGTTAACACCGGCGATGTTCAAAGTACACCAATTGCAACCGATGAGGAAGGAGGCCGTGGTTTTAGGTTTGGTTTTCCAAATGATCAGTTCTTTTTTAAGACCCAGGCCGAAATGGCTCAGCTTTTTCACGACCTACCGGAAGCCCTGGATAAAACTAATGAGATTGTTGACAAGGTGGATGTATTGGAATTGAAAAGAGATATCTTGTTGCCCAATTTCCCCATCCCACCCGAATTTAAGATACACGCCGATGATACCTTGAATCAGTGGGAATATCTGAGAGACATCACATTAAAAGGAGCGAAAAATCGTTATGTAGATATTAGCCCTGAAATCCAGGAACGACTTGATTTTGAGTTGAATACCATCAAGCTCATGGGTTTTGCTGGTTATTTTTTAATCGTTTCTGACTTTATTCAGGCTGGTCGCGACTTGGGTGTTTTTGTAGGTCCGGGTAGGGGTTCGGCTGCCGGTTCAGTAGTGGCCTACTGCATCGGAATTACCAATATCGACCCAATCAAATACAATTTACTTTTTGAGCGTTTCCTCAATCCCGATAGGAAATCCATGCCCGATATTGATACCGATTTTGATGATGCCGGTCGACAAAAAGTGATCGACTATGTGGTAGATAAATACGGTAAAAACCAGGTGGCCCAAATCATCACCTATGGTTCTATGGCTGCCAAATCGAGTATCAAGGATGTAGCGAGGGTGCTCGATCTTCCTTTGGCCGAGTCGAATGCGCTCGCCAAGCTGGTACCCGATCGTCCCGGGACAAACCTGGTTCAGGTACTCACTGCCCCCATCGACGGTATCAAAAAGGATCTGGGCAACGACGACCTCGAAAATGTTAAAAAACTAAGAAAAATTTTATCGGAAGAAAAATCAATCCATGCCAAAGTGTTGAAGGAAGCCATGGTGCTGGAAGGATCGGTCCGAAACGTAGGTATACATGCGGCCGGCATCATCATTGCACCCGATGATTTAACAGGTATTATTCCGGTAGCTACTTCTAAAGAATCCGATTTATTGGTAACTCAATACGATGGGAGGGTAATTGAAGATGCAGGGGTCATCAAGATGGACTTTTTGGGCCTCAAAACGCTCACCATTATTAAAGATGCACTTGCTTTAATTAATCAAAATCATGGTTTGGAGATAGACATCGACCACATTCCGCTGGACGATGCCAAAACATTCGAGCTCTATCAGCGAGGCGATACCAATGGTACTTTCCAGTTTGAGAGCGATGGTATGCAAATGTACCTCCGCGACTTGAAACCGGATAAGTTTGAGGATCTGATCGCGATGAATGCTCTGTATCGACCCGGGCCTATGGTTTACATTCCACAATTCATCCAACGAAAACATGGCCGCGAACAAGTAAGTTACGACTTAGCGGATATGCAGGAATACCTCGAGGAAACTTACGGAATTACTGTCTATCAGGAGCAGGTAATGTTGCTTTCGCAGAAACTGGCCAATTTTAGCAAAGGAGATGCCGACGTATTGCGGAAGGCGATGGGTAAGAAGCAGATTGAGGTGCTAAATAAAATGAAATCGCAGTTCATGGAGGGCTGCGAAGCTAATGGGCATGATCCGAAGATTTGCGAAAAAATATGGACCGACTGGGAAGCCTTCGCTCAATATGCTTTCAATAAATCGCATTCTACCTGCTATGCATTTGTAGCTTACCAAACTGCTTATCTCAAAGCCAATTATCCGGCCGAATACATGGCTGCGGTATTGAATAACCAAGGCAACTTAGATAAGATTTCTTTCTTTATGGATGAATGCCGTAAGATGGGAATACCGGTGCTTGGTCCGGATATCAATGAGTCTGATTTAAACTTTACAGTCAACAAAAAAGGAGAAATCCGTTTTGGAATGGCTGGAATTAAGGGAGTGGGAGAAAAGGCCGTTGAGTTTATCGTAGAAGAAAGAAGAGCGAAAGGCCCTTATGCCAGTATTTATGATTTTGCCCGAAGAATTAATTCCAGAGCGGTAAACAAAAAAGTATTTGAAAACCTGGTTTACAGCGGATCTTTTGATGGGTTTGAAACCAATCGGGCCAAGTTTATGGAAAAAATGGATGGTGGCTTGACTAATTCTATCGACCGACTGATCAAATACGCCAATGATTATCAGAATCAGCTGAACTCTTCACAAAACTCATTATTTGGAGGTACCAGCGATGCACATATTCCTGAACCAAGCTTGCCAGAATGTGAAGAATGGCCGTTGTTGGAGATGTTGAAGTATGAGAAAGAGGTCATCGGCATTTACCTTACGGGCCATCCATTGGATAATTATCGTTTTGAGATTGATCATTTTTGTACACATCAGGTGAAACAATTGAGTTTGCTCAATCGGATCAAATCTGGAGAGATGATGGAAGAAGATCAAGCCGAATTTTTGAAGATCAGAGGCCGCGAATTGGTAGTGGGTGGCCTGGTATCCAGATCAGCTCATCGAACTACCAAAACGGGCAAACCATTTGGCTCGTTCGTATTTGAAGATTATCACGAATCGGTGGAGTTGGTGCTTTTTGGCGATGATTATGTGAAGTTCCGCCAGTTTATGGAGGATGGCTATTTCTTGCAATTACGTGGGGTAGTTGCTGAACGTTTCAGACAAGAAGGTAATTGGGAATTTAAAATCAACAGTATCTCCTTACTTTCTGAACTGAGGGATAAAATGGCAAAAGTATTGACCATTCAGCTACCGCTCAATGAGCTGAGCGATGAATTGATGGCTCAGCTGGATGAGATGGTCAAATCAAATGCTGAAGAACACCGGGAAAGGAAATGTTCATTGCGTTTCCGCTTGGTTGATTTTGATGGAGGTAATGTACTTGAAATGCCGGCAAAAAGTTTGAAAATCAACCCTAGTAATCAATTTTTAGAGAAAATAAAGTCTCTAAATGGCCTAAGCTATAAGTTGAATTAGTGTCAGAATGCCCGACATTTTTGGCAATGCATAAACTAAATTTTAAATTTGAAGATCTAAAAAATTAATTATCATGGCATTAGAAATTACAGACGCCAACTTCGACGAAGTGGTATTGAAATCAGATAAACCGGTATTAGTAGACTTTTGGGCAGAATGGTGTGGTCCTTGCCGCATGGTGGGTCCGGTTGTAGATGAATTAGCTAAAGAATATGAAGGCAGAGCGGTAGTGGGTAAGGTGGATGTAGATTCCAATCCAGAGATTTCTATGAAATTCGGTATCCGTAATATTCCTGCTTTGCTCTTTTTTAAAGGCGGTGAAATTGTAGACAAACAAATTGGTGCGGTGCCTAAATCGGTATTAGCCGAAAAGTTAAGCAAGCAATTATAATTCGTTAAAATAATGTGAATAGAATCCGGCCAGCAATGACCGGATTTTTTTATGCACAATGGTCAAGTGCTTCGCAAATAGTCTCGCAAGCAAAACGAATGGCTAATTCGTCAATAATGAGTGGTGGAGCAATGCGCATGGCGGTTTCGCAGTGCAAGAACCAGTCGATGATCAAACCCTTCTCCAGACAATATTTCGAAACCTTTTCCACCATTTCGAAACTTCCCAGCTCCATGCTTAGCATCAGCCCTTTACCCCTGATCTCTTGGATCATCGGGTGCTTCAGCAGTTCTCTAAACAAGACTTCCTTTTCAGCGACTTGATTATATAGTTGCTCATCCAGTAAAACTTCCAGTGTAGCCAATCCAGCCGCACAACTTACCGGATGTCCGCCAAAAGTGGTGATATGACCTAAAATAGGGTTCTCTTTTAACACATCCATCACTTCCTTGCTTGCGATAAATGCGCCCATGGGCATTCCGCCACCCATTCCCTTGGCCAGCAGCAAGATATCCGGGATTACCCCAAAATGTTCAAAAGCAAACATGCGGCCGGTGCGGCCAAATCCCGATTGTATCTCGTCCAAAATCAATAAGGTGCCCGTTTCTGTGCAACGTTTTCTGAGCGCCTTCATGTAATCTTCTTCCGGCACCCGAATGCCTGCTTCACCTTGGATCGATTCCATAATTACGGCCGCTGTATGTTCGGTAATTTGACTCAGCTGTTCGGTTTTGTTGAAATCGAGGAACCGAATATCGGGTAATAAAGGGCGGTAGGCTTGTTTATAATGTTCATTCCCCATCACACTCAGTGCACCGTGTGTACTTCCATGATAGGAATTCTTGAAAGCAATAATTTCGGATCTGTTAGTGAAACGTTTGGCCAGTTTGAGCGCTCCTTCTGTGGCTTCCGCTCCTGAGTTTACAAAGTAAACAGATGAAAAAGGTGGAGGTAAAACCGAAATCAGTTTTTTTGCAAATTGAACCTGTGGCGCCTGAATAAATTCACCATAAACCGTCAGGTGCAAGTATCGGTCAACTTGATCCTTAATAGCTTGAACCACTTTAGGGTGACGGTGACCCACATTACTCACCGCAAAACCTGAAATCAGGTCTAAATACTTTTTCCCGCCCGGACTATAGAGATAGAGTCCTTCACTTCGCTCAATTTCCAACATTTTTGGACTGTCGGAGGTTTGCGCAGTGTTTAACAGGAAAAGTTGTTTATGGCTAAGCATGCTCAAAAATACAAAAGGCCTTCGGATTATCTCGAAGGCCTTTTCAAAAGAACATGTTTTTTAGCGGGATTATTTCCTGCGTTCTTGCAGGCGTTTGATTAGCTCTCGTCTGAATTCTTTTTCAGCTTCATATAAATGCAGGACTTTTTCTGAAGAAATTACTTTGCTGAATTCGCGGGTATATTTTTTACGTATTTCGAGCATCCGACTTTCCATTTCCATTTGTTCGTTTAAACGTTCATCTGCAGATTCTTGTTGTTCGGCTTTACGTTCAGCCATTCGCTCTTTTGCCAAAGCTTTCACTTCTTTTTGGTATTGATTATAAACCGGCCAGAATTTCTCGGCTTCTCTTGGACTTAAGTCAAGTTTCTGGGTCAGGAAACCGATTTTAGCCGATTCCAGTCTCTCCATTTCCATGCGTGGTTTTGCCATGCCTGGTCTTGGTCCTGGCCCTGGTCTTGGTGCAGGTCGTTGCTGGGCAAAAGTACCGGTCATACAAAGGATGACTAACCCCATCAGGGCGGTTATAAATTTTAGATTTTTCATAAATATTGATTGATATAGGTTTCTAATTCTTGTTCGCTGGCTCCTGTACTCAGCCCAGGTGTTCCTTGCTCTCCCAGTTTATCGATGATCAGGGCCGCATCTGCATCCTCGAGGTTCATCTCCAGATAGGTCACAATTTCCTGATCGGGGATTTCGTTCCAGTTCACTTTGGCCGGAGCATTTTGTTGTAAATTAAGATATAAATTGATGCCCAATATGCAGGCTAAACAAGCTGCAGCGGCATAGCGGGTCCACATCGGAATGATCCGACTTTTTGCAGAAGTTTTTGTATCTGCTGCAATCCGCTGGTGAATCCGATCCGAAAGCGTGTCGAAATAGCCTTCAGGAACTACAAATGGATTGATCTTTTCCATTTGTGCCAGTGTTGGCGCTTTTTCCTGCCAGTTTTCAATGTTTACTTTCTTACTCATTTGTTCTTAAGATGGATGATGAATACAAAGGTTTAATCTTGAGTCAATAAATAATCCTCAATTTTCTTTACGGCCAAGTGAAAAGAAGCTTTCAGTGCGCCTACACTGGTACCCAATGCGGCCGAAATTTCCTCATATTTCAATTCTTCAAAATATTTAAGCTGAAAGATCAGCTTTTGTTTTGCAGGCAAAGTTTCCATGGCCTCATACAGCTTTCGCTGAATTTGCTCGCCGTTCAAATAATCTGAAGAGGAGAGGTTATCGTACAGCGAATTCTCCAGATCATCCAGAGAGGTTTGGTTTCGTTTTTTCTTCTTTTCGAGAAACTGCAGGCATTCGTTGCTGGCAATGCGGTAGATCCAGCTGTATAGTTGGGCATCCTGACGGAAACCATCGAGGTTCTTCCAAACCTTGATGAATACTTCCTGTACCAGGTCATCGGCGTCGTCATGGTCGATGACCATTCGGCGGCAAAGCCAATAAATTTTTTGCTGATATTTTTGGAGAAGCAACCCGAACGCATCGTTCCGGCTGCTTTCCTTAGAGAATTTTTCTAAAATTTCAGAATCGGATATCAGCATCATTTATGTTATCAAGGACCTGAACTCCGGCTGAAACCGGGCTTTAGCCCCTGGCTTGTTTTCTGGCTATCACTTTCTGAACAGCCTTTACAATGGCCTCACTGTTCAAGCCGTATTTTTCCATCAATTGATCAGGTGTGCCGCTCTCGCCAAAGCTGTCATCAACGGCCACATATTCTTGTGGAGCCGGTAAATGCTGCGCTAAAACTTGAGCGATACTGTCGCCCAAACCACCGAGGCGGTTATGTTCTTCGGCAGAAACCACACAGCCGGTCCTGGTCACTGATGTTAGGATGGCTTGCACATCCAAAGGTTTAATGGTGTGGATATTAATAATTTCGGCTTTGATACCCATTTCTGCCAATTTTTCGCCGGCTTCAATGGCTTTCCATACCAAATGACCGGTTGCAAAAATGCTGACATCTGTTCCTTCGTTCACCATCCAGGCCTTGCCGATCTCGAATTTCTGGTCCGGATCGGTAAACACTGGTACGGTTGGGCGGCCAAAGCGCAAATATACCGGACCTTCATGTTCCGCTATCGCGATGGTGGCGGCTTTGGTCTGGTTATAATCGCAAGGGTTGATGACCGTCATGCCTGGCAGCATTTTCATCATGCCAATATCTTCGAGGATCTGGTGTGTCGCTCCATCTTCGCCCAAAGTCAAACCGGCGTGTGAAGCACAGATCTTTACATTTTTATCAGAATAAGCAACTGATTGGCGGATCTGATCGTACACCCGGCCGGTAGAAAAGTTGGCAAAAGTTCCGGTAAACGGAATTTTACCACCAATGGTCAATCCGGCAGCCATGCCGATCATATTTGCTTCGGCAATACCCACCTGAAAAAAGCGTTCCGGAAATTCTTTCTGGAAAGCATCCATTTTTAGCGACCCGGTGAGATCGGCACAAAGGGCTACCACTTCTTTATTCTTTTTTCCGGCTTCCAGTAATCCGGCACCAAAGCCCGAACGGGTATCTTTTTTTTCTGTGTATGTATATTTTTTCATGGTGATTTCCGGATTAATAGTCGCCTAAAGTTTCTGCTAATTGTCCTAAAGCGTTGGTCAATTGCTCATCGTTAGGGGCAATGCCGTGCCATTTGTGCGAATGCATCATGAAATCGACACCGTTGCCCATTTCGGTCTGCATCAAAATCAAAATCGGTTTGCCTTTAAAAGCTTTGGCTTTCGCCAGATGCAGCACCCGAATCACATCGGCCATGTCGTTTCCACTCATTTCGAGCACCTCCCAGCCAAAAGCTTCCCATTTGGCCCTCAGGTTGCCCAGTGAAAGCACTTGCTCGGTGGAGCCGTCGATCTGCTGGCCATTCACATCAATGGTGGCGATCAGGTTATCCACTTTATTATGGGGAGCATACATAGCCGCTTCCCAGATTTGGCCTTCCTGAATCTCGCCATCTCCGTGAAGAGAAAATACCAAAGAAGTATCGTTATTCAGCTTTTTAGACAAGGCGGCACCAATGGCGACCGAAAGTCCTTGCCCCAAAGAACCCGAAGCCATGCGTACACCCGGCAAATGCTCGTGGGTGGTTGGGTGGCCCTGCAGCCGGCTGTTGAGCTTACGGAAAGTGGCCAGTTCTTTTACATCAAAATAGCCTGAACGGGCCAAAACGCTGTAAAAAACAGGGGAGATGTGACCGTTAGATAAGAAAAAGAGATCTTCACCTTTGCCGTCCATGTTGAACTTTGGATCGTGGTGCATGATCTCGAAATATAAAGCCACCAGAAAGTCGGCACAGCCTAAGGAGCCACCGGGATGTCCGGACTGGCAGGCGTGTACCATGCGTAAAATATCTCGTCTTACCTGGCTGGCTGTTTGAGTGAGTTGCTGAATGTCTGTAGCCATAAGATGGGTTTCTTGGCTACAAAATTAAGAAAGGCAGATGGAAGCGGATGTTTAAGTTTTAAACATCCGCTGGTTTTTATTCACAAAGTTTAGCCTACTAAATCCAATACCTGCTGGCTGGAGTTTTTGGTATCCACTTTTTCAATGATGTGTGCAATTTTGCCTTCCGTATTGATGATGAAGGTTTTACGGGCGGTACCCATATAGGTTTTGCCATACATGCTTTTCTCTACCCAAACGCCGTAAGCTTCCACGATTTTTTTATCAGTATCGGCTATCAGGTTGAAGGGTAGCTTGTATTTGTTTACGAATTTGGTATGCGATTTTTCATCGTCGGTACTCACACCAATCACGACATAGCCTTTAGCAAGCAAGGCCTCGTAGTTATCTCTGAAACTGCAGGCTTCGGCGGTGCAGCCAGGGGTGTCATCTTTTGGATAGAAATAAAGAATGACGGTTTTCCCGGCAAAATCGCTCAGGGAAATGGTTTCGCCGTTTTGGGTTTTGGCACTGAAGGCAGGAGCCTGGTCGCCGGGGTTTAAATTTGCCATGTTTAAAATATTTTACAGATTAAAATTCGCTTTATAAACTGAGGTGTTTCCTTTTTTATCAGCAACACTCAGCTCCAGCTGATGTTTTCCCGGAGGAGTTTTTTCATCAAAACGATGCCATAAAGTGGCGGTCTTTTGATCATACTCCATCAATATCCACTTTCCGTCTATTTTGCCGGTAAAAGTGGCGATGCCCGAAAGCTGGTCTGCAATTTTAAAGACGATCCGTGAAATACCCGTCATTGTTTTGCCATCATTTATATTCATGGGAGTGATTTTGGGAGGGAGGGTATCCATACGAATATGAAAAGTGCCGAAATTTTTGATCTCCGATTTCACAAAACCATTTTCGAAAGTTCCACCCTGCGAAACGCCTCTTTGGTCAACTAATACTGCTTTATCCCGTAATTCAGGTTTTAAATTGGCATCTGCTTTAACAGACAACGTGCAGGGAAGATGCAGGGGCGTATTCTGCCGATGAATACGGTGCTGTTGTGAATACGTCCCCGGAAGTTTGGCACCCAAGCTGTATTCAAATGAGATGGGGCTGTACAATGCCCCTTTTGGAATCAACAATTTTACGTCTGCATTATTGAAACGAAAATCTTCATTAAAGGTATAATTTTTTCGTGCTGAGCTTTTTTCGGAAGCATAGGAACTCATATTTCGCTTCACTTTAAAACGGAGTGTGCTGGTATTGCCTCCCAAGTCGCTCAGTTTATACACCAACTCATGTAATTCATTATCCTCTAATTTAATTATACCAGATTGCTGAGTTTGGTACAAGCCTAAAGGATTACCAGGTTCCACGAAACTTTTTTGAATGCTCATGCCAGTTTTCTTTAACGCAGCATAATCGAGGTGTGAGTTGATGGCCTTATTGGCATCAAAACTAAACTTATTCCAGGTGGCAGTGTAGATATTTTCGCCGTCGAGTGAGAGTTCAATTTTGTATAGTCCGTAGGTGCCGCCTGCTGGCACATGCCGGTCAAAGGCTACAATTCCAAAAGCACTCTCTGCACTTAGGTTGATTACCGGAGTTGTAGCTAAAGAATAAGTTCCTGCAGCTCCTTTTACTGCAAAATATTGTTTTGGTGTGTCTTCACTAAATGGCTCACCATTCAATTGGTAGAGATAAATACCTCTGATCTCAGGTTTTGAAACATCGGGTACTTTTAAGCCAAACATTTGTGGGTTGAGGGCTTCTTCGGTTTTAGTATCTCTTATTTCGAAATGTAAATGTGGTCCTCCAGAACTACCCGTATTGCCCGACCAGCCGATGATTTCTCCTTTTTTTACCGGTAGCTCAGAAAAAATAAGTGGCACATCTACTTCAAAACTTTCTAAACGGTATTGAAAGTCTTTCACCAATTTGGCAATTTTCGGGTGAAAGGCACTCAAATGGGCGTAAACACTGGTGTTACCGTTGGGGTGATCGAGGTAGATCGCCTGGCCGAATCCGCCAATCTGGACCCTCATTCTTGAAATAAAGCCATCGGCAACGGCATAAACCGGATAGCCTTCCCGCTGATTGGTTCTGAAATCTAAACCAGAGTGGAAATGGTTGGGCCTCAAATCGCCAAATGCCCCAGAAAGGGAGGGCTTAAGGTCAAGAGGGAAGCGAAAGTCGGTACTTGGCTGGCTAATTTGAGCATCAGCCGAAAACGACAAAACACTGATGATTAATCCAACAATAAAACTTTTAGGCATTATTTTATAACAAAGTCTAGTAATTTTTCTCCCTCCAAATATCCTACCAAATGGTCTCCTATGTTTACTTTTCCCACTCCTTCGGGTGTTCCGGTAAAGATCAAATCTCCTTTTTTAAGGGTGATGTATTGAGAAACAAAGGCAATCAGTTTTTCAAATTGAAAGAGCAGATCTGAAGTATTTCCTTTTTGAACAGTTTGTCCGTTGAGCTCTAAATGGAAATTCAATTGATAGAGGTCTTTAAATTGATCTTTAGGAATGAAATGGCTGATGGGAGCCGAATGGTCAAAAGATTTGGCCAGCTCCCAGGGTAGTCCCTTTTCTTTGTGCTTTTGTTGAATGTCACGTGCGGTAAAATCAATCCCCAGACCGATTTCATTATAATATTTATGAGCAAATTTCTCGGCAATGTGTTTGCCTTCTTTAGCTATCTTCAGCACAATTTCCAACTCATGATGTATATCGTTCGAAAAGTCGGGATGATAGAATGGCTTGTTGTCTTTTAAAATGGCCGTATCGGGTTTCATGAAGATCACCGGAACGGTTGGAACAGGGTTATTTAGCTCTTTGGCATGTTCGGCATAATTTCGGCCAATACAAATGATTTTCATGCAACGAAGATATTAAAATAGGAGTAAAAGCTGCTCTAAAGGACGGATATCCTTTTTACGACCGTTTCGTTGGCAGCGACGAAGCGGACAAAGTACATGCCGCTTTTCAGCTTTGCGCCAACATTAAAAGAGTTATTTTGCTCACCACTTCGCACCCTTTGAGATAACAGGGTGGTGACTTCATTCCCCAAGAAATCCATCACCTTGATGGTCATATTTACATCTTTGCTCACAAAATAATTGAGGTTTATATGTTCTCCTACCGGATTTGGATAGATCTTCACGTCGGTTAAAATTTTCTCCTCAAAAGCTTGTGGCTTAGGCCCTGGCAAACTGCTATGCGATTGCTTATTTATTTTAATTGCCTCAGGTTTAAATGGAGCGAAACCGACCTTGAGTTTGTTTTTTAAAAAAGCAGGTTTTTCTTTTCTGGTATCATTGATTTTGGGAACCGCAACTGACTGTGTTTTCGTGGTATCTCTCAGGTTTCTAGTTTTGGGCAAGGACGCATGCAAATCTCCACTCGAAACCATAAATAATATGATGATCGAGCATAATTTTAAAAAGTTTGGAGCAGCGTAGCGTTTAATCATGCTTTACAAAAATATACATATTATTTCGAGATAAACGAAGATTTGTTCGTTTAAATTTAGGTTTTAACAATATTTAACAATCTATTAATTCTGCCTTTTGATTAAGTTGAAATTGAATCTAAAATGGAGCACTTGGAATAGCCCAAACAAAAATTGTTTAATAATGATACAAGGTTTACATTTGTCTGTTATCAATAAATTTTGTGAGCAATCAAAAACACATCCATCAGCTCTCTGCAGCAGGCGTACTGATTAGTTTAGGCATTATTTACGGCGATATTGGTACTTCGCCTTTATACGTTTTCAAAGCCATTGTTGATGATCGGATCATCACTTCCGATCTGATTTTAGGTGGGCTTTCTTGTATTTTCTGGACATTGACACTCCAAACAACCTTGAAATATGTGATCATCACACTCAGGGCAGATAATAAGGGGGAAGGTGGAATTTTTTCCCTTTTTTCGTTGGTGAAAAGGAAATCGAGATGGTTGATTGTCCCTGCCATGATTGGAGGTTGTGCGCTCCTGGCCGATGGTATCATTACGCCTCCCATTACCGTTTCCTCTGCTATTGAGGGTTTGGGTATTGTTTATCCGGGCTTGCCCACGGTTCCCATCGTGATTGCAATTCTGACTTTATTATTTATCATTCAGCAATTTGGCACTTCATTTATAGGCAGGGCTTTTGGTCCGATCATGTTTATCTGGTTCTCCATGATGGCCATTTTAGGGATCAGTTTTGTTAGCCAGTATCCCGCCATTTTGCAATCGATCAATCCATATTATGCTTATCAATTATTGACCTCCAATCCGAGCTCATTTTTAATCTTAGGGGCCGTTTTTTTATGTACCACCGGGGCAGAGGCACTCTATTCCGATTTAGGGCATTGCGGAAAATCGAATATCAGGGTGAGCTGGATTTATGTGAAAACTTGTTTGATACTCAATTACATGGGTCAGGGAGTATGGCTCCTGCAACATCAGGGAAACACACTTAACGGGGAGAATCCGTTCTTTCAAATGATGCCAGATTGGTTCCTAATTTTTGGTATTGGGATTGCTACCGCAGCTGCTATTATTGCCAGTCAGGCACTTATTTCAGGTTCTTTTACGCTGATTTCTGAAGCCGTTAGATTGAATCTTTGGCCCAAGGTTAAAATCAATTATCCCACCAACCAGAAAGGGCAATTATATGTTCCTTCCATCAATTGGTTACTCTGGGTAGGATGTTTGGTGGTAGTACTTATTTTTCAGGCCTCGGCCAAGATGGAAGCTGCTTACGGACTATCAATTACGGTAGCCATGTTGATGACCACTATTTTGGTGGCCATCTATCTGAAGAGAAAAAAGTTCCCGAACTATCTTGTTTATACTTTTTTAGCGGTTTACCTGGTAATTGAATTAACTTTTCTTACGAGTAACCTGGCTAAAATCTTACATGGTGGTTGGTTTACCATTGTATTAGGAAGTATCCTTTATTCCGTGATGTGGGCTTGGTCTTCGGCCAGACGCATCAAAAATCGTTTCGTAAAATTTGTAGAGGTTGAAGAATATTATCCAATTATCAAGGAGCTGAGTGAAGATGAATCGGTACCGAAATATGCCTCCCAGTTGGTATACTTGACCAGCGCTAATTTTAGTTCGGAAATCGAATTAAAAATCATGTATTCAATTCTGCAAAAACAACCCAAACGTGCAGATGTTTATTGGCTCGTACACGTGGATGTGGTAGATGAGCCTTATACCAGCGATTATAAAGTAGACTTTCTGATCCCGGGTAAATTAGTTCGCATCGATTTTAAATTAGGTTTCCGTATAGAGCAACGGATCAATGTTCTGTTTAGAAAAGTAGTGGAAGAGTTGGTACAGAACAAGGAAATTGATATTACTAGCAAATATCCTTCTCTCCACAAACATCAAATTGTAGGCGACTTTAAATTCGTTGTGTTAGAAAAAGTGCTGTCTAAATCCAATAAGTTACCATTCATTGAGCGATTCATCATGGATTACTATTTCATCTTGCGGAAATTCAGTTTATCGGAAGAGAAAGGATTTGGATTAGACTCCAGTTTCGTAACCATGGAGCGGGTGCCGCTCATTGTTTCTACGGCCGACGATACCCAACTTAAAAGGATCAATTGATCTTTAAAAGCCCCGAAATTTATTCGGGGCTTTTTTTATTCCAACATTCCTATCATAATTTTAGATTTTAAGCGTTAGTAATTGGAAACCAAAAATCTGATTATGAAAACGCTAAAAATCTGTTTTTTGCTTGCTACAATCGTGTTGTTTGCAGGCTGTAGTAAGGATGAAGCCCAATTACCCGCCTCTGAATTGATATTGGGCCAGTGGAAATGGTATAGTCAAGGACTTAAACAAATTAATACAGAAGGAGAAACACTCGAAATATATAATCAATACTATCCTCCAGGTGCATTTGTGAAATTTCAGAGCCCTGATTTGGTTGAAGCGTCGCAGGACGGAATAAATATTGATCAAGGAACATGGAAATTGACTGAAGCTGATCAAAATTTATATATAATTGATACCAACTTCAAAATTTTACGACTTGATAAGGAGTATCTAATCATAGGTTACGATACTACCGATCCTTTAATTCAGCAGACCACTCGTTTTACTTTTATTTTCAAACGTTAGTTCACAAAGAAAAAGCCTCCATGTTGGAGGCTTTTTCTTTAGCTATTCAACTTGCTATTTTTTCGGCCAAACCCGAAGTAGATGACAAGGCCTGTGGTGAGCCAAAAGCCAAAGAGCATCCAATTTTTCACCGGGATTTCTGTCATCAGGTAAAAACAACTCAACAAGCCAAGTACCGGAATCAATGAGAAATTGTTTACAAAGGCCATTATGGAAACAATTACTGCAATGATCATGAACAAATAAAATGGAATGTGATGTTGCCATGATTCCCAACCTTCGGCAAAATTGAGGGTGCTTGCAATGTGATCGCTGAAAAACCAAGCCGATGCAATTACCAAGGCTGGGATGAGGTATTTCCCATTGATATAAGGAATTTTAAAACGTTTCTCAGTTGATTTTTCTTCGTCCTTTGGTAAATAAAGTACGCCACCGCAAACCAAAACAAAAGCAAATAATGTACCAATGCTGGTGAGATCGGTTACGAGGCTGCTTTCTAAAAATAAAGCCGGAATGGCAACTAAAAAGCCGGTAACAATGGTGGCAAATGCTGGTGTTTGATATTTAGGATGGATCTTACTGAAAGATTTAGGTAACAAGCCATCACGACTCATGCTCATCCAGATACGTGGTTGACCCAATTGGAATACCAATAGCACACTGGTAGTTGCTACCACCGCACTGATCGATATCACGTAAGAAATCCAAGGTTTGTTGATCTTCTCAAAAACAAAGGCCAGAGGATCATCCACTTTCAATTCAGTGTAATTGACCATTCCTGTTAGTACCAATGCGATCAGGATGTAAAGAACTGTACAAATCAATAGTGAATAAATCATCCCCTTGGGTAAGTCTCTCTTGGGGTTTTCACATTCTTCGGCGGTAGTAGAAATGGCATCGAAACCGATGTAAGCGTAGAACACCGCCGAAACACCTCTTAAAACACCGCTAAATTCGTTTGGAAGAAATGGAGTCCAGTTGTCGGGGTTTACGTAGAAAAAGCCAATGGAAATCACAAAAAGAATCACGGCTACCTTTAATGCAACCATTAAATTGGTGCTCTTCTTACTTTCCTTGATCCCAACATAAGCCAACCAGGTAACCAGAACAACGATGAGCATGGCAGGAATATTGAGGAAAATTTTGGTGTCGCCAAAGCTTGGGGCATTCATCCATGCCTGGTAAGCTTCCGCCATTCGGCCTTCTAAAACTTTACCCGAAGACAAGGCCTGTGTTGCTTCTTCATAGCGTTGTTGCGCAGAAGTATGGTCCATACTCAACCATCCAGGCAGGTGTATGCCCATTGCCTGCAAAATATTGTTGAAATAACCGCTCCAGGAGATGGCCACCACAATGTTTCCAATGGCATATTCGAGGATCAAAGCCCAGCCAATGATCCAGGCTACCAATTCGCC
>CANHCS010000018.1 GCA_947459195.1 Sphingobacteriaceae bacterium | reverse complement strand
TTACGCAAAAGCTTTTATTTGAAACTATTAGCAAAAAATTTCCTAACTTTGCACTCCATTTAACAGAACAAAATACAAACCCCGTTAAATATTTAACTTAATGGAACAAACCGTAGAACAAAAATTGCAAGCGCTGTACGAATTGCAATCTATCCATACCCAAATTGATAAAATTCGTCAGATCCGTGGCGAACTTCCTGTTGAAGTATCTGATTTGGAAGATGAAGTAGCCGGTTTAGAAACCCGTATTCAAAAAATTAAAGCCGAGTTAGATGATTTGGAAGATGAAATCGTTACTCGTAAAAATAACATCAAAGAGGCTACTGCAGCCATCAAAAAATACGAAACTCAACTCAACGAAGTAAAAAACAACCGCGAGTATGAGGCCATTTCCAAAGAAATCGAAATTCAAGGTTTAGATATCCAGGTATCTGAAAAGAAAATCAAAGAGTACGGATTTGATATCACGAATAAAACGGAGGTTTACGAAAAAGCCGTAGCCGATTTAGAAGATCGCAAAAAGGATTTAGATCAGAAAAAATCTGAATTGGATGTAATTACTGCCGAAACGCAGAAAGAAGAAGAAGATTTGACTGCCAAAGCAATTAAAGCAGAAAGCAAAATTGAAGAACGTTTGTTGATTGCTTACCACCGTTTACGCGGTAATGCTAAAAACGGTCTGGGTGTGGTAACCATTCAGCGTGATTCTTGCTCTGGTTGTTTCAACCAAATTCCGCCTCAGCGTCAATTGGACATCCGTCAGCACAAAAAAGTAATCGTTTGCGAACATTGCGGACGTATTTTGGTGGATGAAGCCATTGCCGGAATTAAAGAAGAAGCATAAGCATTTTTTAAAAAATAGAAAGCCCCGAAGCAATTCGGGGCTTTTTTGTTTATGGTCACCTCGAGCCTGTCGAAAGGTGACGACATCCTTCGACGGCCTCAGAATGACCTTCAAAACCGGTAAACCACCGCATTGATATTCATCCCGGCACCTACCGAAGCAAACACCACCACATCTCCCGGATTGAGTTCGTGGGTTTCCATATTATTTTTCAGGATTAGATCGAGCATGGTGGGTACAGTAGCTACCGAACTGTTCCCCAGTTTTGCAATTGTCATTGGGATGGTGCCTTCGGGCATGTCGTTTCGATCGTAGAGCTTAAACAAACGCTTGGCAATAGCCTCATCCATTTTGCCGTTGGCCTGATGCACCAAAATCTTACGAATGTCTGAAATATCCAGACCCGCCCGATCAATGGCCTCTTTGATCACCAGCGGAACATGACTGATTGCATACTCATAAATTTTTCGCCCTTCCATTTTGATGAATAATTCATTTTTACCATAATCCGGATTACTGGAAGGTCCGCAGTATAAATAATGAGCTTCTTTGAAGGCATGTGATTGTGTTTTGTGAGCCAGGATGCCCGCTTCGGTCTCACTTTTCCCCTCCAAAATGGTAGCACCTGCACCATCTGCAAAAATCATACTGTCGCGATCATGCGGATCGTTTACCCTAGAAAGGGTTTCGCAGCCCACCACCAAAATTCTTTTGGCATCGCCCGATTTAATGAAATAATCGGCCTGAATGATCCCTTGCACCCATCCCGGACAACCGAATGGTAAATCGTAAGCCACACAATCTGCGTTTTGTATACCTAATTTATGTTTAATCTTGGCCGCTAAACTGGGCATAATCTGTACGTGGGTGTCGCCGGCAGTGATATCACCAAAATTGTGTGCTGCGATGATATAGTCTAAACTTTCAGGGTCAATACCCGAACTTTCCAAGGCATCTTTAGCGGCAAGGTAACCCAGATCAGAAGCCAACTGGTCATCTTCGGCATAACGTCTTTCTTCAATCTCGGTGATGTCTTGAAATTTACTGATGATTTCCGCGTTATCACGTAAAATCGGCTGACCGTCTTTCTCAAAAAAACGATGGCTCAAGAAGTCTTTGTTTTCCACAATTCTTTTAGGCAAATAACTGCCTGTACCCACAATAATCGAACGTATATTGCTCATTTAATTTAATAAATTTAAAACCGAATGGTTTTTGATAGCGTAGATTTATCTAAACTACCATAATCAGAACTCTAAAACAAATTTAGTTGTTTGCCAGCCGGGGTATTAAAGTGCCTAAAATCATTAGGCCGCATCTGCCGATCTGCCAAATATCGCTTTTTAGCTAGGTGAAAAAGCTGATGAATACTTTCGGCTACTCGCCCTTCACCGCTCATGCGGATGCCCCATCGGCTGTCGTTGAGTTTGCCACCATGGCAGGATGCAATCGCATGCAATACTTTATCAGCCCTGTCGGGATAGGCTTTTTGAATCCAATCGATAAAAACTTCTGCGGTCGCTCCATTTAGCCGAACAATGGTAAAGGCAGCATCGCTAGCGCCGGCATTGGCTGCAGTTTTTATCATTTCTGGTATTTCAGACTGGGTTAAACCCGGAATGATGGGCGCCATCATTAACCGGACCGGCACATTAGCATTGGCCAGTTTTTCCATTAATATAAATCTGCTTTTAGCAGTTACTGTGCGAGGTTCCAGCTTGCGTCGTAATTCTTCATTTTGTGTGGTGATGCTGAGTGAAACATGCACCAGATCCATCGAAGCCAATTCGGAGAGGATATCCAGGTCTCTTTCCATCAGTGTGTTTTTGCTGATGATGCTGACGGGGTGCCGGTATTTTAAGAACACCTCTAAAAGGGTCCGGGTGATTTTTAATTTTCGTTCTTGCGGCTGGTAACAATCAGTGTTTCCAGACATTAAAATGGTTTTCGGCTGGTAATTTTTCTTGTTTAAAAATGCTTCTAAAAGTACAGCGGCATTGCGCTTCACCATAATCTTTTGCTCAAAGTCTAAGCCGGCGCTAAATCCGTAATATTCATGAGAGTTGCGTGCGTAACAATACAGACACCCATGTTCGCATCCCTGGTAGGGGTTAATGGAGTAAGGGCTTGGAATATCGGGGCTTTTAGATTCGCTGACGATGCTTTTTGGGTACTCTTCGAAAATCTGTGTTTTACTATCCTCGATCAAATTCTCATCGATCCCCTCTGCGTGCTCTACCACATATTCCCTCTTCAGAAATTGGTTGTGCGTGTTAACCTGAGCTCCACGTCCTTTAAAATAATCTGGATTTTCGATGTGTGACACAAAGCCTAATTTACTAATAATTTTAGTAAATCATTAACCTCAGCTTGCTAAATCATCAATTAAAAAGACAAATAATTCTTTTGGACCATGGGCACCCAGAACGAGTGTTTTTTCAATATCGGCCGTACGGCTGGGTCCGGTAATGGTGGTGATCATGGATGGAAGTTGATTGCCGTATTTTTCTTTTAAACGGACAAAGCCGTCTTTCAGGTCCAAAACCAATTGAGAGGTAAAAGCTAGAACAATGTGTGTATCGGGGTAAATGCTCAGCCTACGACCCGCCGCCCCTGCGTTTGAAACCAAGATGCTGCCATTGCGGGCAATGAGCGCTTCACAAAGGGTAATGCCCACTTCAGCATTCAGGAAATCCTGGTCGTTGCCAATGAAGGGGTATTCGAAATGCTTGAGCATCTCTTGCAATTTAGGCTCCCAGCAAAATATTTTTCGCCATTTTTTACTCTCGGCCAATTCAATTAAGTTTTCAATGAACTGAAAATCATCCTCGCAATACAAGAAATTTCCGGCAACAGCAGTCAGCTGTTCGGCAAATAACACCTCCAGAAACTCCTCATTTTGTTGATAAAGGGGAGCGTCTTCCAGGTTGGGATACGGATTATCCCTTTTATCCAGCAAGGCTTTGCGGATCTTCTTCAGCATTCTCTCCTTTGCGGTCGTCTCTTTCATGTGTTATTCAATTCCCCGGGGTCTATTTACCCGGTAATTGTGTTTAATCTTGAGATGAACGGTTTTCTGGTAAATCGATGTTATGATCAACCATACCTTCGTGTTCTACTTCTTTTTTCTTGCGAGTTTTAGTAGGTTTTTTCCCCTCTACAGCTTCTCCATTAACAAACTCATCGTAGGTGGTCCGGTGTTCGAACGGACGCTTACCTAAAATTTCTTCTAAATCGCTTTGGAACAAAATCTCTTTTTCCAGGAGTTTTTGAGCCAATTTTTCTAAGCCTTCCCGCTTTTCAGTTAAGAGCGTCTTGGTTTTATCATACACCGTTTGTATCAAGTTTCGCACTTCTTCATCAATCAATTCGGCGGTTTTATCAGAATAAGGCTTATTGAACTGGTATTCGCCCTGGGTATCGTTAAAAGATACATTACCCACTTTGCCGTTCATGCCATAAATGGTCACCATGGCATAAGACAATTTGGTGATGCGTTCCAGGTCGTTTTGTGCACCCGTCGAAATCTTACCAAACACAATATCTTCTGCTACTCTACCGCCCATGGTCATGCACATGCCGTCTGTTAGCTGCTCGGTAGTGTACAAAAACTGTTCTTTAGGCAAGTATTGCGCATAACCCAAAGCCGCTACTCCACGAGGTACGATGGAAACCTTCACCAATGGGTCGGCATGTTCTAGGAACCAACCTGCAATGGCGTGTCCGGCCTCATGATAGGCAACAATTCGTTTTTCTTCGGGAGAGATGATTTTATTTTTCTTTTCTAAACCACCAATTACCCGGTCGATGGCATCCTGAAAATCTTGCATGTCCACCGCTTCTTTATCACGACGGGCTGCAATTAGGGCCGCTTCATTACAAACATTGGCAATTTCGGCACCGGCAAAACCGGGGGTTTGGGCCGATAATTTTTTAGGATCCACCTCTTTTGCCAATTTAAGTGGCTTCAGGTGCACCTTAAAAATCTGTTCACGGCCTTTAAGATCGGGTTTATCAATGGAGATCTGGCGATCGAAACGACCTGGACGCAAAAGAGCTGTATCCAGCACATCTGGTCGGTTGGTGGCCGCCAAAATGATAATGCCCGAATCGGTTCCGAAACCATCCATTTCTACCAACAATTGATTCAACGTATTTTCACGTTCATCGTTACCGCCCATGATGTTGTTTTTACCGCGGGCACGGCCAATGGCATCGATCTCATCAATAAAAATGATACAAGGCGCTTTGTCTTTGGCTTGTTTAAACAAGTCTCGTACCCTCGAAGCACCTACACCCACAAACATTTCCACAAAATCTGATCCCGATAGGGAAAAGAAAGGAACTTGTGCCTCACCAGCTACAGCTTTGGCCATCAGCGTTTTTCCCGTTCCTGGCGAACCCACCAATAAGGCCCCTTTCGGAATTTTACCACCCAGATTCGTGTATTTTTTAGGATTTCGGAGGAAATCTACAATTTCCATCACTTCTTGTTTCGCTTCTTCTAAACCCGCCACATCGTTAAAGGTGATGTTTACTTGCGATTCTTTATCGAACAGGGTAGCTTTCGATTTACCGATATTGAAAATCTGGCCTCCGCCACCACCACCGGCTCCACCACCCATTCTGCGCATAATGAACACCCAGAAACCGATTAATAAGAGTACCGGTAAAATAAAAGACATGAACCAGCCGGCCCATGGACTTTCTCTCGATTCGAAAATGAGCGGCGTACGTTGTTGAGCCGGCAGATCTTTCTCAGCCTCTCTCAACTTAGCCTGTAAACTGGCATCAGATCCTTCTGTAAAATAATACTGAGGGGTATTCGCAGCAGAACTCGCAAAGGTGTTTTTTTCTTTAAACTCTGCGTATTTTGGCTGGTTGAGGCGATCTTTTTTGATATATACCTCAACCGTCAATAAGTCTTGATTTTTATAGGCTACCAGTTTCTCTACATCACGAGGTCTTAGCAATTCGTTTTCAAATTTCTGATAGGAAATTTGTTTAGCGGTACTTCCGCTGAACAAATACTGAACCACAAAAAGACCTAGAATAATTGCCGCATAAAGCCACATGATATTGAACTTGGGCGGCTTAGGTACAATTTTCTTTCCTGGAATTTTCTTTATCGATCTGGGGGAACTTGATTTATTTTCTTTCATTATCAATTGTTGCAGTCTGATTAATATTTAGGGGATTAGGCACTTTGGTAAGCCTGAATCTCGGCATCGCCCCAAAGCTCTTCTATGCCGTAAAAAGCTCTTTTCTCTGTTTTAAAAATATGTACCACTACATCCACATAATCTAACAACACCCATTCACCGTGTTGTAAACCCTCTTTTCTCCAGGGTTCCAGTTTTAAGGCCTTAAAAATTTCTTCTTCTACGCTTTGGGCAATTGCCTTTACTTGTGTAGAAGATGTTGCGTGGCAAACTACGTAATAATCGGCTACTGAACTGTGAATATTTCTGAGATCTAAACGAACAATTTCATTTCCCTTCTTTTCTTGAATTCCGTGTATCACGATTTCTGAAATTCGGGTGGATTCTTGGACAGCTTTATTTTTTACCATTAAAAAAATTTAGTTTTGGATATGCTTAGTAGGAGGCCTTACCCATTGCAAAATAACAATTTTCTAAGATTATTTGTCGGTCAAAATTTGGTTAAACTTTCTACTGTAGCCTCCACCAACTCCTATCTTAAAGACTTATTGTCAAAATCCGAGCCACTCGCAGAAGGTACTGTAATAATGGCAGATGATCAATTTGCCGGAAGAGGGCAGATGGGCAATTCCTGGTTTTCTGAACCTGGTCTAAATTTGACCCTCAGCATCCTGTTAAACCCCAAGTTTATGGGAATTCACCAGCAGTTCGATCTGAATAAAGCCATCAGTTTGGCCCTTTGGGATGTTTTAAACCCCATGCTAGGCCCGGAATTAAAAATCAAATGGCCTAACGACCTCCTTTTTGGGGATCAAAAAATTGCCGGTGTACTGATTGAAAATATCCTGCAGGGCAGTATCTGGAAACACGCCATTATTGGTATCGGACTAAATGTCAATCAGCTTCATTTTCCGAACGATCTACCAAATGCCATTTCCATCAAAAATATTTTACAAACAGATTGTGATTTAAATCTACTATTGGACGACCTTTGCAAAGCGGTTGAAGTTCGTTACCTGGCACTTAAAGCCGGGAAAAACGAAAAGCTCCATAGAGATTATTTCCAGGCACTTTATCGGCTGGAAGCCGAAGCCAACTTTGGAGTGAATGGAGAAATTAAATCCGGTAAAATTACCGGAGTGAGTCCCAGCGGGTCGCTTTGCGTGAATATAAACGGAGATGATAGGGAATTTGGATTTAAAGAAATAACATTTATTACAGACTAATATGATGAAGAAACTCCTTGCGTATGTACTGCTACTACAGAGTTTGACGCTTTTTGCTCAGATTGAAGAGCCGGTAAAATGGTCCTTTTCTGCGCAAAAACTTTCCGATACGGAAGTAAACCTCTTGATCAAAGCCAAGATTGATAAGGGTTGGCATGTGTATTCTCAATTTATTGAAGATGGTGGCCCCATTCCTACTTCTTTTAAATTTAGCCCTTCGGCCGATTATGAATTGATCGGAAAAGTGAGCGAAAGCCCGAAAGCAGTCAATGCTTTTGATCCAAATTTTGGGATGCAGATAGCCTGGCATCAGGATGCGGTTACTTTTACGCAAAAAATCAAGCTCAAAAACCCCAAAACCACCATCAAAGGAGTTTTGGAGTTCATGGTTTGTAATGATAAAAAGTGTTTGCCACCCACCGAGGTAGAGTTTACCATTCCGGTAGATACCAATCAGCTGCAAGATTCCGGGACCGTAGCAGCAAATACCGACATCGACACCGCCAATCAAGCTCAAATAAAGCCAGCAGCGCTTGCTGCCAATCAAGCCGAAAGCAGCGGTGGTTCTCTATGGACCATTTTTATAGCCGGGTTTTTAGGTGGCTTGGCGGCATTTTTCATGCCCTGTATCTACCCAATGATTCCATTAACGGTTTCGTATTTTACCAAAAAATCGGGTTCTAAAGCCAAGGGCGTCAGAAGTGCTTTTATTTACGGCTTGTCTATCATTTTAATTTATGTGGCATTGGGAATGGCGGTCACCCTGATTTTCGGAACCTCTGCCCTGAACGAAGCAGCCAGCAGCGCCACTTTTAATTTATTGTTCTTCGCCTTGCTGGTGATTTTTGCCATTTCGTTTTTGGGAGCTTTCGAAATCACCTTACCCAGTTCGCTGGTCAATAAAATGGATGCTCAATCTAACCGAAGCGGTTTGATCGGTTTATTTTTCATGGCCTTTACCCTGGCTCTGGTTTCTTTTTCCTGCACGGGTCCCATTATTGGAACCCTGTTGGTAGATGCCGTTTCCAATGGCGCTTATCTTGGTCCGGCTATGGGTATGTTTGGTTTTTCGGCTGCCTTGGCAATTCCATTTACACTTTTTGCCATCTTCCCATCCTGGTTAAAAGAAATGCCAAAATCGGGCGGCTGGTTAAACACCGTAAAAGTTTCATTGGGTTTCCTTGAATTGGCTCTGGCCTTTAAGTTCTTATCCAATGTAGACCTGGCTTATCATTGGGGAGTATTGGATCGCGATATCTTCCTGATCATTTGGATCGTGATTTTTGCTTTCTGGGGAATGTACTTATTAGGCAAGATCAAATTATCTCACGATAGCGAACTCAGCTTTATTTCCCTGCCACGGTTGTTTTTTGCCATGCTGGTTTGGTCGTTCACCATTTACATGATTCCTGGATTGTGGGGCGCCCCTCTTAAAGGAATCAATGCCTGGTTGCCACCTCAAACTACCCAGGATTTTGATTTAACTACCCTTTCGGGCAGTTCAACAATAGAAAAAAGCAATGAAAATAAAAAGTACGCCAATTTGTTCCATGCCCCTTATGGTTTAGATGCCTTCTACGATTATGAAGAAGGTCTGGCCTATGCCAAACAGCAGAATAAACCTGTACTACTCGATTTTACCGGCTGGAGCTGCACCAATTGCCGAAAAATGGAGGCGAGCGTTTGGGCCGATCCTCAGGTATTGAAACGCCTGAAAGAAGATTATGTATTGATCTCACTTTATGTGGATGATAAAACGGAGCTTTCCGAAGCAGAACAATATATTTCCAGCTTCAGCGGTAAAAAAATCCGCACCATAGGCCAAAAATGGAGCGATTTTCAGGCTTCCACTTTTAAAACCAATTCGCAGCCTTATTATGTGATTGTTAATGCAGAAGGCAAGCAATTGGTGCCTGCACAAGCATTTAATTTGGATATTAACAATTATATCCGTTTTTTAGATAGCGGAAAGTTAGTGTCAAAAGAACAATAAGTATGAGTGCCATCAAAAAAATCGGAGTATTTACCTCTGGGGGCGATTCACCAGGAATGAATGCCGCCATTCGTGCAGTGGTGCGTTCTGGCTTGTATCATAACCTGGAAGTAGTGGGAGTTATGCGGGGTTATGAAGGCTTAATTAATGGAGAAATCATCCCGATGGACCGTAAATCGGTGGCCAATATCATACAACGTGGAGGCACTATTTTAAAGACTGCCCGCAGTGCCGAGTTCAGAACCCCCGAAGGTCGTAAAAAAGCCTATGAGCAAGTAAAAAAGCACCAGATTGATGCGCTCATTGGTGTAGGTGGCGATGGTACCTTTACTGGTGCCAGCATTTTTATAGATGAGTTTAATGTACCCATCATGGGTTTACCTGGTACCATTGATAATGATTTGGTTGGAACAGATTATACCATTGGTTATGATACCGCTCTTAATACCGTAGTAGATGCGGTAGACAAGATCCGCGACACCGCCGAATCACACGATCGTTTATTCATTGTAGAGGTAATGGGCCGCGATTCTGGCTTAATTGCATTGCGAAGTGGGATTGGTTCGGGTGCAGAGGCCATTCTCATCCCCGAAACCAAAACAGATTTGCCTCATCTATTAGAGCGCCTAGAGCATGGCCGGAAGGATAAATCCTCTAAAATTATCATTGTGGCAGAGGGGGATGATGTAGGCGCCATGCAGGTAGCCGATGCCGTGAAAGAAAAGTTTCCTAATATCGATACCCGGGTTTCTATCTTGGGTCACATGCAACGCGGCGGTAGTCCATCCTGCATGGACCGTGTTTTGGCCAGCCGGGTGGGAGTAGCTGCAGTGGAGGCTTTATTGGAAGGAAGAAAAGGTGAAATGGTGGGTTTAATCAATAATAATATCCACTTTACCCCATTCAAAAAAGCAATTAAGCACATTGCTGAAGTAAATCCTAATCTGCTCAAGATCGTAGAAATACTTTCTTTATAAGGCTTTGCCTTCCATCCCAGAAGGTAAAACCTTCATTTTCTGTTTTTTAATTCTGATTAATTGCTATCTTTGCAGCCCCGCAGTAGGAGACTCCGGGAAATATGTTGAATACATAAACTAAATTAAAACATGGCAACTAAAATCAGATTGCAAAGATTCGGTAAAAAGGGAAGACCTTTTTATCACGTAGTGGTGGCGGATTCACGTGCTCCGAGAGACGGTAAATTCATTGAACGGATTGGTTCTTACAACCCTAACACCAACCCGGCAACCATCGACTTAAATTTCGACAAAGCTTTAGACTGGATGAACAAAGGTGCCCAGCCTACCGATACTTGTCGTGCCATCCTGTCGTACAAAGGTATTTTGTACAAAAAACACTTACAGGGTGGTGTTAAAAAAGGTGCTTTAACACCTGAGCAAGCGGAAGAGAAATTCGCTGCATGGTTGAGCGCTAAAGAGGCAAAAATCACCGGAAAAGTTGATAATTTGACTCAAACAAAAGACAAAGCGAAGAAAGAAGCACTTGCTGCTGAAGCTAAACGCAAAGAAGCAAAAGCTGCGGCCATCGAAGCCAAGTATGCTGCTCCTGCTGAGGTTGAGGAACCAGCTGCTGAAGAAGCTCCGGCTACCGAAGAAGGTGCTGAAGTAGTAGCAGAAGCTGCTGCAGAAGAAGTTGTTGCTGAAGAAACTGCTGCGGAGGCTCCTGCCGAAGCTCCGGTTGAAGAGGCTCCTGCCGCTGAGGAAGCACCAGCTGCCGAAGAAGGCGCTGCTGACGAAGCTGCTGCTGAGTAATTCATAAGCGAACGATAATTAAATGTCATCCTGAGCTATCTTTAGGATGACATTTTTGTTTTAAGACCTGATGAAAATAGAGGATAGCTTTTATATCGGTTATATTACCAAGACCAAAGGTCTGAAGGGTGAAGTACAGGTGTTTTTTGAATATCCTGAGCCACAAGACCTTGATCTGGACACCATTTTTCTCGAGATGAACGGGAAGCTGGTGCCCTATTTTGTGAGCGAATGCGCTTTTCAGCCCAATCAGACTGCAAATGTTTACCTCGAAGATGTAGATGTGATTGAGAAGGCCGAAAAACTGGTCAGGAAAAAAGTGTACCTGCCCAATGCAAAAAAACCACAACGAGATCCTGATGAATTTTTAATTACCGACCTAAAGGGTTTTATAGTTTTGGATGAGCAGCGTGGCGAATTGGGTGAGATCGTGGAGATACACGAATACCCTCAGCAATATGTGGCCGTGGTGCCGCATCAGTTCCGCGAAATCCTATTCCCGCTGAATGATGATTTTATCAAAGAGATCGATGTAGAGAAGGGTATTTTGCATGTTAGCTTGCCCGAAGGTTTGATCGATCTGTATCTGAATTCGTAAAAAAATTTGTACATTATGTCAATTATGTTTTACATTTGTTAAAACAAAGTTGACAGTTATGAAAAATAAATTCTTATTTCCGCACCATTATCGTCGTATTGGCTGGATGATCTTTTTTCCTTCCTTGATATTGGGTTTGGCATGTATGCATGCTGATTTTAGTTTTAATTTTTTAGATATCGATTTAGGCATACAAAAAGAACTGTTTGATTCGGGTACCTTAAATTTTACGGATGAAATTGCCGGTATTGGGGTGATTATCAGTTTGCTGTTCATTGCTTTTTCAAAAGAAAAAATAGAAGATGAGTTCATCAACCGCCTACGTTTAGAATCTTTGCAGTTTGCGGTTTATTTAAATTATCTGGTTCTAATCCTACAAATCCTACTTGTTCACGGTACCGCTTTTTTGGATATCATGGTTTACAATATGTTTAGTGTGCTACTGTTATTCATTATTCGTTTCAGGGCGATGATTTATATCCAAAACCAAGATTAAGCCATGAAAAACACGATCAAAGTGCAGCGTGCCATCAAAAACATTACCCAGGCCGACCTGGCCGAAGCCATTGGAGTAAGTCGTCAGACGATTAATACCATTGAATCGGGTAAATATGTACCCTCAACAGTTTTGGCAATTAAACTTGCTCAATATTTTGAAAAATCTGTTGAAGAGATTTTTCAACTCGATTTGGACGATTAAAATGTAAATTTGGCCATGCGTTTCGATATCGTCACTGTTTTACCAGGCCTGCTCGAAGGTCCTTTTGCCCATTCCATCTTACAGCGGGCGCAACAGAAAGGGCTAGCGGAGATCCATGTGCACAACCTGCGTGATTATGCCGATAACAAGCACAAAAGCGTAGATGATTATCCTTACGGCGGCGGCAGTGGCATGGTGATGACTATCCAGCCTTTTGCCAATTGTATAGAGGCCCTGAAAAAAGAACGTCATTACGACGAAATCATTTTCATGAGCCCTGATGGGGAGCGCTTAAACCAGCCAATCGCCAATCACCTTGTTTCTCATCAAAACATCCTCATTTTATGCGGACATTACAAGGGGATCGATCAGCGTATCAGAGATATTTATGTGACCAGGGAAATATCCATTGGCGACTATGTGCTTTCGGGAGGCGAATTGCCAGCTGCGGTTTTGGTAGATGCAGTCGTCCGCCTGATACCGGGCGTTTTATCTGACGAAACTTCTGCGCTTTCTGATTCTTTTCAAGACGACTTACTGGATGCGCCAGTTTACACCCGACCTGCTGAATGGAAGGGTCACTCGGTGCCATATATTCTGCTGAGCGGCAATCAGAAAGCAATTGATGAATGGCGCCACGAACAAGCATTAGAGCGTACCCGTAACCGTCGACCCGATTTATTGAGCGATTAGTACCCGCTGTTCAAGGTTTATCCTGATTCAGCAATTCAATGATCCGCTCCTTATCTTTCAATTGATTCCTGAGTGCTTCGTTCAATTCTTTACAAGAAGACAATTCCTTTTTGACATTGTTGTATTGGGCTTCTCCTTCCTGTAATACATTTCTCCATTCCTCTGGCGAATAGCCTGTATGATCACTTTCAAAGAGTTCGCCGGGATGTACTTGTAATTTTCTCGAAAGAAGGATCAAGTCCTGATATTTGATAGAACCCTTCACCAAGCTTAGCTTCAACCCGTCGAATGACTTACCCATTTCGGAAGCCAGCCAACTCAGCGAGCGGTTGTGTTTTTTTAATAGTTTATCTACAGTTTCTTTTAGGTACATAAAAATTTAAGTATTAAGTAGAATATATTAATTGTAATGCTTATTTTTATTCGTAAAAATTACTAAACTAATTTTAAAGCCCTCAATATTTTGATAAAATATACAAATTTTTCTTTAAATCTATAAAATTTAACTTATGTATAAGTATTGTATTAATGAAATGTTGGCAAATTTGCCGATGAAGGATTATAAAAAAGCGCTGAAAATAATTCCCATGGTGCTGAATATTTCTCCCAACACTTTTTTTAATTATCGGAGTATCAGGGCAGAGGAAAGCCGTGATATTCCCTATCAGAAAATGTTGCAATTGGAGCAGATTTTCGGGGTTAGGCCAGGTGGTTTGCAAAATGTGCAGGTAAAATGTAAACACATCAGCGAGCTTTTACAGGAGTACAAGCATCTTTAGGCACAAAATGTGGAAAATTTTTAAAAGTCCTTTTTATATTCGAAATTATTGCCTAAAATTGCAGTCCGATTTTTGCAGGCTCAAAAATCGTGTTAAGAGCTTAAAATCATGGATTTAGTAAAATTTGTAGAAGAACAGGCAATCGTTAGAAATTCAACTCCTGCATTTAAGGCAGGTGATACCGTTGCTGTACATTATAAAATTCGCGAAGGAAACAAAGAGCGTGTGCAAATCTACCAAGGCGTTGTGATTCAGCGTAACAGCGTAGGTGCAAACGAAACTTTTACTGTTCGTAAAATGTCTAACGGTGTTGGAGTAGAGCGTATTTTCCCGATCAACTCTCCAAACATTGAGAAAGTTGATGTGGTGAGCTATGGTAAGGTTCGTAGAGCGAAATTGTTCTACATGAGAGCCTTAACCGGTAAAGCTGCTCGTATCAAAACCAAAAGAGTTTAATTCAAAATATCTACAAAAAGCCTCTCCGATTATTTGGGGAGGCTTTTTTGTTTAATAAAATTCCACATGAAAAACCTTTTAAAACAATTTGAAGAAAAACGCCCGGAAGTGATTTTCGAATGGAAAGACGCTGAAACAGAGGCCGAAGGATGGGTGGTTATTAATTCCCTAAGAGGAGGTGCTGCAGGTGGCGGTACACGGATGCGTAAAGGACTTGACAAACGTGAGGTAGAGTCCTTGGCAAAAACCATGGAAGTGAAGTTTACCGTTTCTGGTCCGGCTATTGGCGGGGCCAAATCAGGCATCAATTTCGATCCGGCCGACCCACGTAAACGGGGAGTACTGGAGCGTTGGTACAAGGCCGTCATTCCTTTGCTTAAAAATTATTACGGTACCGGTGGTGATTTAAATGTGGATGAAATTCATGAGGTAATCCCAATCACAGAGAATTATGGTTTATGGCATCCGCAAGAGGGAGTGATCAATGGGCATTACGCAGCTCGTGAAAATGAGCGAATTCATCAAATTGGTCAGTTACGTTATGGCGTGTCGAAGGTATTGGAAGATGCTTCTTTTTCGCCTGATGTGACCAAAAAATATGTGGTGGCCGATATGATAACGGGTTATGGTGTTTCTGAATCGATCAGGCATTTTTATGCTATTTATGGTGGAGAGATCAAAGGCAAGAAAGCAATTATACAAGGCTGGGGAAATGTAGGTGCCGCCGCGGCTTTTTACCTGGCTCAGCAGGGTGTAAAAGTTGTGGGGATCATTGATCGAGTGGGGGGATTATTAAACCCAGACGGCTTTACTTTTGAAGAAATTCGTTCTTTGTTCTTAAACCGAGAAGGGAATACACTGGTAGCAGCCAATTTGATTCCTTTTGAGCAAATCAACCAACAAATTTGGCAAACTGGCGCTGAAATTTTTGTTCCTGCTGCTGCTTCTCGTTTGGTGAGTCGTGAGCAGGTACAACAAATGGCTACTGCTGGTTTAGAAGTAATTGCTTGCGGCGCCAATGTGCCTTTTGCCGATCCGGAGATCTTTTTTGGTCCGACCATGGAATATGCCGATCAGCAAGTAGCGGTCATCCCCGATTTTATTTCTAATTGCGGCATGGCCCGTGTTTTTGCTTACCTCATGGGCAAGAATGTGGAAATGAGTGATGCGGCCATCTTTAACGATGCTTCTCAAATCATTAAGAATGTATTGCAGAAAACGCATCAGCTTTCAGCAGATAAAACAAGATTATCCGAACGGGCTTTTGAAATAGCTCTAAAACAACTGGTGTAATTCAAAAAGGTCCCGAATTTCGGGACCTTTTTAGCTTAATCTTTTGCTGGTATTCCGCGAAGGCAACGAACAGACAGACCCATATTTAATTTAGATGTGCCACCCGAACCAAATCCATCATTGTTAGCATGAAGGTCAAAATAAACGGGCTCATCATTTGTTTTCGTGGTCGTCCAAAAATGGGTCAGTTCGTGTAAATAAGCAAAAGTACCCGAAAAATCTCGTATGCCGGCTGGATTGGCAGTAAAACCAAATTGATTCGTAGCACCGGTATTAGGCATATTCCACAAACTAATAGATTTTAATTTACCTCCCCCACCAACACCCGCAAATGTTCTCAACTCTTCAAAATCAGCTTGAGAGGGAACCCTCCAACCCTCGGGTGCCAATTGGTCTGGACTACTAACGGCATACCAATTATATAGCGCTCCATACAAGTCTTTATTCGTCTCCTCATTATTGTACCAGCAATAAGCGGGCGAAGCCAGACTACTCCAGTTTGAATTTATCGTATGATGGGGCACGCCCCCCCCGTTTCTATATGTAGTTGTTTTTAAATTTTCCTTCATCCATACTTGTTTACCAATCGTGATGGTATGATAGGTGTTTCCGGAAATATCGGTAACGGTACCCATTTCGGTTTTGAATTGTTTTACATCCCCGTAGGCGGTTCCTTTGCTGTTGGTGGCGTAAGCCCTAACAAAGTATCTATCCAGAGGGTTAAGATCGGTTAAGGTGGCTGTTGAGCTGCCTGTCGGTTTACCATCTACGCTTTTGTGAGCGGTTTCAAGCGTTGGGTTGGCATTGCTTCTGCTCCAGCACACACCACTCTCGGTTATAGGGGTCCCACCATTGTCGATGATTTCTAGATCAATTTGAGCACTTTCGGAGGTAATGGTTTTAATCACACCGGTGCTTACGGTGGCTAAGTTTAATACGGGATTATTCGGATCAGGTGGAGCTGGCTCGGGTTTACTGGGATCCATTTTACAGCCGTAAAAATTTAATAAAGTGAAAAATAGAAGTGAAAGGGTGAAGGTGTTCCGGTTTTGATATTGCGTTTTCATAGTTATATAGATTTTTAACTTCTAAACAACCCTAACAGCAATATGTTTTAAACAAAAAACCCCACCGGGTGATTTCGGCAGGGTTTTAAAAGATTTGCTTATCGTTAGTCTATGCTTTTTTCTTTTTAGCATCGGCCATTTTTTTCTGGCAGCATGCTTTTTTAGCATCTTTTTCACAGCCAGCTTTTTCACCTTCTTTTTTACAGCAGGCTTCTTTTTTTGTACTTTCTTTTGGTTGTTGGGTTTGGGCAAATACTACACTTACAGAGGTAGCTAAGGCCATTACAAAAATTAATTTTTTCATGATTTTATCTTTATTTTTTAGTTTTTAGTTCTGCTAAAACGCTCAAACCACCTTTTACAGTATCGCCGAGCTTAACTTTTATTTCAGTATCTAAAGGTAAGAAAACATCCACCCTTGAACCAAATTTAATGAAACCAAACTCCTCGCTTTGTTTTACGGTATCCCCTTCTTTCAGGTACCATACAATCCTGCGGGCCAGTGCGCCAGCAATTTGACGAAACAGTACCGGAGTGCCGCCTTTATTTTCTACTACTACCGTTGTTCTTTCATTTTCGGTAGATGATTTCGGGTCCCAGGCCACCAGATACTTGCCCGGGTGATATTTAAAATATTTTACCAATCCTCCTATTGGATTGCGGTTCACATGTACATTAAACGGCGACATGAATACGGAAATTTGTATGCGCTTGTCTTTCAAAAACTCCGTTTCTTCGGTTTCTTCAATCACTACCACCTTACCATCAGCAGGGCAGATTACCAGGTTTTCTCCTTTAACGGTTTCAAAAATGGGATTCCGGAAGAACTGGATCACGATGTAAAATAATCCGGCCGTGAGCAGGTAAACAAGCCAACGTAGCCAGGTGTATTCGGGCAGGAAAAACTGTACCAATGCATTGAGCAGAAAAATAAAAAGAATGGTCAAGGCAATGGTAGTGCTTCCTTCCTTGTGGAGTGTCATCTTAGTCATACAGCCTACAAAATTGCTAAAAAAATCCTAAATGGCCGCCAGCCGGTAAATATCCCGCAGATTTCGTCCCTTAGCATTGTAATCGAGGCCGTATCCCAACACAAATTCATTCGGTATCTCAAATCCGATGTATTGTAGCTCTTCGAATTGAATCTGACAAGCTGCCGGTTTGTAGAGCAAACTGCAAACTCGTACCGAAGCGGGTTTTTCCTTGCGGATCAGATCCAGCAAATATTTTAAGGTGTGTCCGGTATCTACAATATCTTCTACAATAATCACATCGCGATTTTTTAAATTGGTATGGATGCTGAGTTGTACCTCCATTTTCCCGCTACTTCTTTCTCCTTCATAAGAGGCCAGTTTTACAAAACTAATTTCCGCATCCAGGCTTGTTTGCTTCACTAAATCGGCCATAAAAAAGAAACTCCCACTCAAAACCCCTAAAAATACGGGTTGCCTGTCTTTATAATCGGTTTTGATTTGTTGTGCAATTTCTGCTACCCGGGCTTCAACTTTAGACTGCAGTAGGTAGGGTTCGAATATTTTATCGTCGATCTTTATCTGCATTTTAAGGAATGAATTTGATTTTTTTCGGCTCATGTAACGCTACGCTGTCTGCCTTGCTTTTTTTGATGAGTGGCTCCATCCAAAGCTCTCCAAGGTCCGAATTATTTCCTTCCATCAGGCTATCGAGCATCAGCGAATCAGGTCTGGCAAGCAGGTATCTTAAACCTTCTTTTAAACGAACATCATAAAAACCATAACCGGTACTGTCGGCCGGAGCCAATCCGCGACGAGCCATCAATCCACCAATGCTGTTAAAATAACCCAACATGCTACCTCTTAAATTGCCCTGATATTCGAAAAAGTAAAGCGATGATTTGGGCCTCGGAACTATACTTGCTAAATAAATACTCTCTCCCAGATTTAATTCAGAGGGATGTTTGTCGAAATAATGACGGGCAGCCTCAGCAATGCCGTACACATTGGCTCCCCATTCAATCAAGTTGAGATAAACTTCGAACATTCTGTTTTTCGAAGAGAGTCGGTTGTTTTCAATCAGCCACACGATCAGCATTTCTTCTATTTTACGGGCCAAAGTTTTTTGACGGCTGAGGTACACATTTTTAACCAGCTGCATGGAAATGGTGCTGGCACCTCTTTTGAATGCTTTTCGTTTAAAATTGGTGGCGATTGATTTTCGAATGGCTTCTTCCACAAAACCTCGGTGACCAAAAAAGGAAGGGTCCTCGGCTGTAAGGACCGCGTTTTTTAAGAAGGGAGAAATTTGATCGAGCGGTACAAAATTCGGATTGGTACTTCCAATTAGCAGATCACGCATCGGTTTTCCATATTCATAAGGGGTGTAAATAAAATCGCTATTGATCTTGCTGAGATTCGTTTTTCCGAACTTCAGGATCTTGAAATCTTCCTTACGCAGCTCAGAGCTAAACTTTACCTCATCTGGTTGGGTTTCATCCAGGTAAAAATCTAAATCATACTGCAGTTTTCCTTCCACCCGGATACCTTCAAGAGTTTCGAAGAGACCCATAGGAAAAGAGTTAAAAACAGCTTGCGCAGGCAGCTCATCGGTATGTAAACCCAATTCATAAATCTTATGCGGCTTCAGGGTATACCGCAGATAGGGGTTCATCTCAATTTCTTTCAGATGGATCACAGAAGCTTCATCCAATTCCATGTAATTCTCTCCAATCACCATTCGGGCATCTAAATAGGCATCGGGCACGAGCACCTCTTTGGCTGCTATTTTTGAATGTTTGATCAGTAAATTTTTAGCCGACCAATAACCATTGATCTTCAATTTACCGGCAAAATAGCTCACATCCTCCATCCGGGTACTCAATCGATCGAAATGCAGTTTAAGTCCCCACTTTTTTTCCAAGTAAGGCAATTCAACCTTTCCCCCTTCGGCATAAATTTCCAAATCTAATTGCCGGTCATCGGGCTCTACTTCTCCATCCACATGCCAGGTAGCCTCATTCTGGTTCACCAAAATGGTAGAGGAGACCTCTCCATCATCAATTAATACCTTCTTCAACTCAAAATTCAGACGGGTGGTATCTTCCACCCATCTCAAGTCGAAGTTTTTCACATCCAGGTCTTCCGGAATTTTGTAGAACACGGTATTTAATAACCTGTTCCCCAAGCCCGCCAAATCCAGTTGATTTTTTTGTCCGGTATTCTGTTTCCTTCGGAACAGGAAGTCATAATTCCTCAGACTGTCTTTTTTGACCAATTGAAGGAAACCACGCTCCATATTCAATTCTGCCAGCTTTACTTTCCCCAAGAAAAGAGGGAAGATCTGTACGCTGACCTCCATTTTTTCGATCAATAAGAGGCTATCGCGATTTTCTGGAATTGCGCTGATGCGTGCCACAGCAAGAGTTCTAAATCCTGAGAAACGGGCTTGCTCAATTTTTAAATCAACCCGATAATCGTTCTTGGCTTTACCAATCGCTTTTTTGATAACACTTTGTAAGATGACTTCTCGCTGGCTATAAACGATTACACCCGTTACTAAAGACAGCAGGGCGATAAAAAGTGCTACCCAGGCTATTTTTCGTGCATACCATTGAATGCGTTCCCGATGTTGCTGATAGTATTGACGAATTTTTTGCAGCATGATGGCGATGGATAATTCTCTTTTCCCCGTCAAATATCTGTAAAAAGCCGCATAAAAAAACGCGAAGCCCCAACAGAATGGTATTTTTGATAATATTAGACAGCACACCCAATGATTAGCAAGGAACAGGTTTTAAAAGCCCTTAGTCATGTCGAGGATCCAGATTTAAAAAAGGATCTGGTTACTTTGAACATGATTGAGGATATTCAGATAGATGGGAATAAACTCAGCTTTTCGGTGGTCCTAACTACCCCGGCCTGTCCTTTAAAATCGATGATTGAAAATGCCTGCCGCAATGCCATTGCTCATTTTGTAAGCAAGGAGCTGGAGGTGGAAATCAATATGACTTCCAGGGTTACCACTCAAGCGAATCAGCCCTTGCCTAACGTGAAAAATATCATCGCGGTAGCCAGCGGCAAGGGCGGTGTCGGAAAATCGACGGTTGCCGTAAACCTGGCCTTAGGCTTGGCACAAACCGGAGCCAGTGTGGGTTTAATAGATGCAGATATTTATGGTCCTTCTATTCCCATTATGTTTGGTTTGGAAGGTGCCCGTCCAAAAGCTACCGAATTGGCTAACGGACAAACTCAGATAGAACCCATCACTAAATTTGGTATCAAACTCCTTTCTATTGGCTTTTTTACTGATCCTAACCAGCCAGTGCCTTGGCGAGGACCCATGGTTTCTACCGCAGTCAAACAGTTATTCAATGATGCCAACTGGGGTGAATTGGATTATCTGGTGGTAGATTTACCACCCGGAACGGGAGATATTCACATCACCCTAACTCAAACTTATCCAATTGCCGGGGCGGTTATTGTAACTACTCCTCAACAAGTAGCGCTGGCCGATGCCCGTAAAGGAATAGGGATGTTCATGATGAACGCCATCAACGTACCGGTTTTGGGAGTAGTAGAAAATATGGCCTATTTTACCCCTGCAGAACTACCACAGAACAAATATTATATTTTTGGAACGGGTGGCGGCCAACAATTGGCGCAGGAATTTGGTTTGCCGTTTTTGGGTGAAATTCCGTTGGTTAAAAGCATCAGTGAGGCTGGAGATGCCGGAAAACCGGTTATTTTGGAATCAGAAAACCCCATGTCGCTTGCATTTGTTGAATTGGCACAGCATGTAGCACAACAGGTGGCCATCAACAATGCTGAAAACCAAAACCTTAAAAATTAGTACCTTTATATATGGAATTATTACAAAGGGTTGAAACCGCATTAGACACCATCAGGCCTTATCTGGAAGCGGATGGAGGCAATGTTTCTATTGAGGAGATCACCCCGGAATATATTGTAAAATTGAAACTGTTGGGATCTTGCGGATCGTGTCCGATGAGTATCATGACCTTAAAAGCGGGGATTGAGGAAGCCATTAAAAAGGCAGTTCCTGAAATTACCGGCGTGGAGGCCATTAATTTGACCGACATGAATGATCCGAATGCGGTGATGCCGAATCGTTTCAATTAACAATATTTAACACACCAAGGGTTCATTTTTACTTACTTTCGATTTGATGAAAATTCGGTTAACCATATTACTCTTGCTGATCTGTTCGGCGGCTTTTGCTCAAAAACCACTGGGCAAGTTGGTACAGTTTTCCGGGATCATCGTTCATCGCGATAGCAATATCGTGGTACCCTATGTGACCATTACCAATGAAACGGTTGATAAAAAATCGGCTTATGTAGCCAATTATAAAGGGTATTTCTCTTTTGTAGCTCACGAAGGCGATACCTTGAGTTTTAGTGCAGTAGGTTTTGGCAAACAGTCACTTACCATTCCAAAAAATCTTCCGGATGATAAATACACCGTTTTGGTGAAAATGAGACAAGAAATTGTGAGTTTACCGATGGTTAGGGTTTATCCTTGGGCCAGTGAGGATGAATTCAAAAAAGAGTTCTTAACCATGAAAATTGCGGATGATGACCTCGCCATTGCTAAAAAAAATGTCTCCAATTCAAGCATTGTGAGTTTAGCGCAAACCCTGCCTCGAGATGGGCAGGAGTTGCAGTCCATGAATTTCAGGAACAGCCACATCAACATGATGAATCGTAACTTCAATCAGCGTTATGCCAACCCGCTGCTCAATCCATTTGCATGGGGTGCCTTTATTCAGCAGATCATGCAGGGCGATAAGAAGAAGAATTGATCAGCGCTTTTTGCGTTGAGCAGGGAACTTCATTTTGTAATCTACTTTCACCAATCCTTTACTAATTGCTTCCAGCCTGTTTTTAAGCATAGCCTTACGCAGCGGACTCAGTCTATCGGTTAGCAGTTTTCCCTCAATGTGATCGTATTCATGTTGAATAACACGGGCTGCCAAACCATGATAGCTTTCTTCGTGCCAAGTCCAGTTTTCATCCTGGTATTTAATGGTGAGTTTTTCCGATCTACTCACATCTTCACGGATATCCGGAATACTCAAACAGCCTTCATTGAATGCCCATTTTTCTCCATTCTCTTCGGTTATGACCGCATTGATGAACACCTTCTTAAAGTCTTTCAATTGGGCATCGTCTTCTTCAAAGGGCGAAGCATCAATTACAAACAAGCGAATGGATAAACCTATCTGAGGTGCTGCCAAGCCAACTCCTTGTGCATGGTACATGGTTTCGAACATATCGTCGATGAGTGCATTGATTTCCGGATAATCTGGACCGATTTCAGCAGCAACTTTTTTCAATACCGGATCGCCGTAGGCAACAATTGGCAATTTCATTTTACAAACATACGATTTTGGAGCTAGTTGCCGGCTGGTTCAAACACCAAGACGCTTAATTCTTTGGGATCAAAAATCTCATTGGCAATGCTCAAGATTTGTGCTTCGCTTACCCGGTTGATCTTTTCGAACAAGACTTCTAAAGGATCGATACTGCCATAGTCGAGCAGGCTTTTGGAAAGAGAAATGATTAAATTCAGGTAGTTTTCTTCAGCCAAGGCGATCTGTCCGATGAATTTTTGTTTGGCACGCTGCAGCTGCAAAGCCCCCATTTTTACCTCCCTCAGTTTTTTCAATTCTTTGTGAACCAAGCGGAGTGCTTTGTCCATTTTTTCAGCATCGGTACCCATGTAAATAGAAAACATTCCAGTATCGCTCAATGGAATAAAGCTCGACTCGATGGTGTATGCAATGCCATGTTTTTCTCTGATCTCCAGGTTTAATCGCGAACTCATGCCCATGCCGCCCAGTAAATTATTCAGTAATAATAGCCCCTCTCTTTGAGCGTGGTGAATACTGTAAGCCCGGTTGCCCATTACAGCATGGCTTTGATGGATGGATTTACGTTCTCTTTGAATTTTTGGTTGATAATGACCTGGTTTATTTCGATTTTTTCTGGGTTTGCTTGCCGTGATGTCTCCAAAGATCTTTTCGCAAAGCTTGATCACCTTGTTAAAATCGTATTGACCAATAACGCCGACCACCATTTCATCAGTCCGGTAGTTTGAACTAATGAAATCAAGGATATCCTTTCTACTCAAATTCGCCACACTTTCCGGGGTCCCCAAAATATTCCTGCCCAAAGCATGGTTTTCAAACAGGAAACCCTCAAAATCATCTTGTATGGCTTCTTCTGGTTGGTCCAGGTAAGAGGCAATCTCATCCAAAATCACTTCTTTTTCTTTTTGTATTTCTTCTTCCGGAAATAAGGAATGAAACACAAGATCCTCGAACAAATCGAGCGAACGCTCCAGATATTGGTTTAAAAATGATGCATGAATGCAAGTATATTCTTTGGTGGTATAGGCATTCAGGTCAGCCCCAATCAACTCCAACCGGTTTAAAATTTGGGTGGTATTTCTTTTTTCTGTTTTCTTGAACAAAAGATGTTCAATGAGGTGCGCTAAGCCGTCTTTCCCATTTTCTTCATCCCTCGAACCCGAATTAATTAAAATACAAGCATGGGCTATTGGTGATGGGTGTGGTTTTAATAAAATTCGAATACCGTTCGAGAGGGTATGTACTGAATGATCCATGCGATGCAAAACTACATTTTTATAGCCAGATCATTTATCCTCCACCTTTTATGAGCAATCAGCTTGTTTATTTCTTTTGACTTGATTTATAATTCTTTTTGAATTGCTCGTACCTCGGGTTAGATACATTTCTGATGTACGATTGATTGGGATTCTTTTTTGCGAAATCCTGATGGTACTCCTCCGCCCTCCAAAATTCTTTTAATTCCTTCAGCTCAGTAACAATCGGCTTTTTGAACTGACCGGTTCTGCTCAATTCTTTGATGGCCATCTCAGCTCTCTGTTTTTCTTCTGCGTTGCGATAAAAAATCACACTACGATATGAAGAACCCACATCCGGTCCTTGTTGATCTTTGGTGGTCGGATCGTGTGAAGTGAAAAATATCTTCAGTAATTCTCGATAGCTTATTTTTTGCGGCTGATAATAAACCAATACCGATTCGGCATGACCTGTAGTCTCCGAACTTACCTCTTCATAGCTCGGATAAGCCTTGTTTCCTCCGGCATAACCCGCAACTACCGAATCAATTCCATTGATCGATTCAAATATTTTCTCTGAACACCAGAAACAGCCTTCAGCAAATGCGGCAATGGCCTTGCCTTTTGGCGGATTGAGATTTACCTTTTGAATTCCGGCCGCAGACTTTTTGGTTTGGGCATTACAGGCAACCACAGCAGTAGCTAAAAGCAGGAAGAGAATCGATTTTTTCATGGAGTGAATTTACGATTCATTTGGCTTTTTGAGCAATAACTTATTTAACCCGCCCAACCTTCCCGATCGAGGCTGCGGTAATGGATGGCCTCTGCCAAATGTTCAATACGAATGCTTTCACTTTGAGCCAGATCGGCAATGGTGCGGGCAACCTTTAAAATGCGGTCGTAGGCCCGGGCAGATAAACCCAGTTTTTCCATGGCTTGTTTCAGCAGATTTTGACTAGCGGTATCGATTTTACAAATGAGCCGTACGGTTTGTGGACTCATTTGGGCATTGCAATACACTGTTGGCTTTGCTTTGAATCGCTCTTCTTGCAAGGCTCTTGCCTGCATTACCCGCTCTCTGATGTGTTTACTGCTCTCGCTTTGCCTTTCAGATGCCAGTTCGCTAAAATTTACCGGGGTTACTTCTACATGTAGGTCGATGCGATCTAGCAGCGGACCAGAAACCCGGCTAAGGTATTTCTGTACCACCCCCGGGCCACAAATACATTCCTTTTCGGGATGATTATAAAAGCCGCAGGGACAAGGGTTCATGGAGGCCACCAGCATGAAACTGGCCGGATAATCGACAGAAAATTTGGCCCTTGAAATGGTGACTCTTCTTTCTTCCAAGGGCTGGCGCATAACCTCGAGTACCGTTCTTTTAAACTCGGGTAATTCATCAAGAAACAACACACCGTTATGTGCCAACGAAATTTCTCCGGGTTGCGGATGGATCCCTCCACCCACCAATGCCACATCACTTACCGTATGATGCGGCGAACGAAAGGGACGGGTGGTCATGAGTGCATCAGCGGCAGCGAGCTTTCCGGCTACCGAATGAATTTTAGTCGTTTCCAAGGCTTCATACAGGCTGAGTGGTGGTAAAATAGTAGGTAAGCGTTTAGCCAGCATCGTTTTTCCGGCTCCTGGCGGACCGATGAGGATGGCGTTATGTCCGCCGGCTGCTGCAATTTCCAATGCTCGTTTGATGTTTTCTTGTCCTTTTACATCCGAGAAATCATTTTCATAGGCATTACTGCTTTTCAAGAATTCTTCGCGGGTATTGATGTAGGTTCTTTCGGGTTTGAATGTACCATTGAAGAAACCGGCAAGTGACTTGAGCTGATCGATACCGTAAACCTCCAGATCGGATACAATGGCTGCTTCTCTTACATTTTGTAAGGGCAGAAACATCCCTTTGAATTTTTCCTCACGTCCTTGTATGGCGATGGGAAGGGCTCCCTTGATGCCCTTCAATCCGCCATCGAGCGAGAGCTCACCCAGAATTAAATAATCTTCCAGTATGTCAGCACTAATTTGACCTGATGCTGCCAGGATACCAATGGCGATGGCTAGGTCGTATGCAGAACCTTCTTTTCGGATATCGGCTGGAGCCAAATTGACCACAATTTTCTGCCGGGGCATGCGGAAACCGGCGCTTTGTATCGCACTTTCTACACGGTGCAGACTTTCTTTTACGGCATTATCGGGCAGGCCTACCATATAATATTTGGTGCCGGGGCTGATGTTCACCTCAATGGTAATACCGATGGCCTGGATGCCGAAAACGGCACTACTAAAGGTTTTTACGAGCATAAAAAAACCATATCAGTATAAAACAGATATGGTTGAGGTTTTATTGTGTTAGGAATGTTTATCTCTTGCCGAGCGGCATTTGAGGCATACCACGCATCATTTTAGCTGCTGCGGCAGGGTTCGAGAACTGCTTCATCACTTTTCGCATGTCTTCAAACTGTTTGATGAGTTTGTTTACTTCCGTGATATTGGTGCCCGAGCCATTGGCAATTCGGGTGCGGCGGCTGGTGCTGATCGCATCTGGATTTTCGCGTTCAAATGGAGTCATAGAACGGATGATAGCTTCTACCGGTTTAAAGGCATTGTCGTCAATCTCCACATCTTTAATGGCTTTACCCACACCAGGTATCATCCCCATTAAGTCCTTCATGTTCCCCATCTTTTTGATTTGTTGTATTTGATTGAGGAAATCGTTGAAGTCGAATTTATTTTTTCTGATTTTCTTCTGAAGTTCGGCCGCTTCTTTTTCATCAAACTGCATCTGGGCACGTTCTACCAACGAAACCACGTCACCCATTCCCAAAATACGGGAAGCCATACGGTCTGGATAAAATACATCCAGTGCCTCCATTTTTTCACCGGTACCAATAAATTTGATGGGTTTATTGACTACCGATTTGATAGAAAGTGCCGCTCCACCACGGGTGTCGCCATCCAATTTGGTGAGCACCACTCCGGTAAAATCGAGCCGGTCGTTAAAAGCTTTGGCAGTGTTCACCGCATCCTGACCGGTCATTGCGTCCACCACAAATAAAATTTCATGAGGCTGAGTGGCCGATTTCACGGCAGCGATCTCATTCATCATTTCTTCATCTACCGCTAAGCGACCTGCTGTATCGACAATCACCACATTATTTCCATTCTTTTTTGCTTCGGCAATACCCGCCACGGCAATACCAATGGGGTCTTTAGAATTGCGATCGGTAAAAACCGCAACTCCGGTCTGCTCACCCAATACTTCTAATTGGTCGATGGCAGCGGGGCGATAAACATCACCAGCTACTAATAAAGGTTTTTTGCCTTTTTGGGTTTTTAAGAAATTAGCCAATTTGGCTGAAAAAGTGGTTTTACCAGCACCGTTTAATCCGGCAATTAGAATTACTGTCGGATTGCTCGTCAAATTAAGATCCGCTGCTTCACCCCCCATTAGTCGGGTGAGCTCATCGTTCATAATTTTGGTAAGCAACTGTCCAGGAGAAATCGCCGTCAGTACATTCTGACCCAAGGCTTTTTCCTTCACCTCGTCGGTAAAAGTTTTGGCGGTTTTATAGTTTACGTCGGCATCGAGTAGGGCTTTCCGAATTTCTTTCATGGTTTCGGCCACGTTGATTTCGGTGATGGTCCCTTGTCCCTTTAATACTTTAAAGGCTCTGTCGAGTTTGTCTTGTAAATTCTGAAACATGTTTGTAATGGTCTAAACTGCTTAAAAACGCCTACAAAGGTATCATTTATCTATCAAAACGATTCTTTATTTTAACGGCGGCAAACGGTATGCTGCCGGATTTTTTAAGTATTGCTGATGGCAGGCTTGAATGAATCTCAATAATTCATAATCATTCGATACTAATATAAAATTATAAGAGGGCCGGTATTGCTGCATGAAATCTTTAAGCTTTAAGCCACTTAAGCCGGTAGCTTGTTGGACCAATAATGGGGTATACCGGTAATTGATTACCGTTTCCTTATAATCCCGGTCAATGATCTTTTGTAGTTTTCGGGCGTTTTTACCTTCTCTGCTCAATGCGTTATACAAGGCATCAATACTCAAACCAACACCACCGTTACCAAAAGAAAAGATGTCTGAAACGTTTCCTTTCCGGTAAATGCTGCTGTAGTTTTCCCGGATCTCTATCAATTGTTTGGCGGGAGAATTCAAGGTGTCTTTAATAACCACTTCTCTCAATCGGATGCTGTTTCTTTTTAGAAAAAAAACCAGATCATTTTCTTCGCCCACCCTTAGGCTATCTGGCCTGAAGCCCTCCAGTTTAGCAATTAAAATATCTCCTTTTTGCGCCGTGGTCTTGAACTCTCCTTTGGTATTGTTGTAAAAGCCGTTGTTGGTTCGTGTATTGTAAATGTAAACCCGGGTGAGGCGGATTTTGCTGTCGAGATCAAAAACAAGACCTCTGATGTTTTTTTCCTGAGCGTATAGTTTAGCCGCACTCAGTACCAATAAAAGATATATAAACAGCTTTTTCAAATCGGTGTAAATTACCTGATTTTTTATATTTCAGGGTCATTTTTTAACAATAATTAACGATCATTTTGAAACGATCAGCAGTTGGCCTACGTAAACGGTTTCTTGATTCAGCTTGTTGATAGATTTCAGTTCTGATAGGCTAATTCCAAACCGAACTGCAATGGAATAAAGCGTATCGCCCGACTTCACCTCGTATATTTTCAATCCTACCGTCGACTTACTTGATGGCTCATTCTGCACTTCCTCCTTTACAACTACGGACTCATGGGTTATTCTCACACGGTCCCAGGCATAATTTTTCTCGTCAAAGCGTTGAAGCTGATATCTTTCAATTATACCAACCAATAACTCTGGATATTTAGGATTAGTCGCATATCCTGCTTCTTTCAGCCCCTTTGCCCAAGATACATAGTCCATTTTATCGAGCTTAAACAGTGCTTCATATCGTTTTTTTTTCAAAAACTCCGAATGGTCTTTAAACGAATCTTCCGGTTCAGCGTACACCCTGAAACACTCATCTTTCTCATCATCATCTTTAAAAATGCTTTTTCCTTTCCACCCGATATTACACTTAATTCCAAAATGATTATTCGCTTGCATTGCCAAATCGCTATTTCCGCTTCCCGATTCTAACAGGGCCTGAGCCAATTTAATACTTGCCGGAATACCATGGGTTTTCATCTCGGCACGGGCAATATCTTTGAACCGATCAATATAACTTTCGGCGGTATATTTTGGTTTGCTGGATGCTGAATTTGCTTTTACAACCGTGTTTTTCCTCATTTTACAGGAACTCAAAACTAAGAGTAGGAGGCAGGAATAGGTAATGATGTTATTCATAAATGCTTAATAGCTGAGTTTTTGACCAGGTTTGATTTGGGTAGATTTCAGTTTGTTCTTCTTCATTAATGTTTTTACGCTCAAGCCCAATTTTTTGGCGATCCCGGAAAGTGTGTCTCCTTTTTTCACCCGATAAATTTTGTTGCTTTGCTGTGGCTTGATCTCTTGGTTCGCTACGGAATCCTTCACCAGCGAATCGGTCAAAATCAGCGGTTGCTTATCATATTGATCAAGCCGATATTTTTGAATGATTCCCAACACCTGTGAAGCCCAGGTGCTACTTTGAGCATAACCGCCTCTTTGAATGCCTTTGACCCAAGCTTTGTGATTGTAAGAGGTGTATTTTTCGAATAATTTGCTGAAACCAGGTTTATCTTTCAATAACCTGATGAAATCTGCATAAGAATCATCTGGAGAGTCATAACTTTTGTAAGCCGATCGAATCGTTTTTACCTGGTTTTTTCCTTTCACGCCAAAATGGTTATTCAAGTTTCGGGCAATTTTACTTTTTCCGTTGGCCGATTCGTGAATGGCCACCCCCAAAATCACGCTTGCCGGCACTCCGAATTGATTCATTTGCCTGATCGCCAGGTCTTTGAATTTATTCACATAATCATTCTCCTGTACCTGTGCCCGGATAGCAACAGACCCAAAAAAACACAGCACAAGTAAAATGATTTTTTTCATCTATTTATTTTTTTCTGATGATCCATAACCCATCTCTGATGGGCAGCATCACCTGCTCTACTCGTGGATCTGCCTTTATTTTTTCATTCAATTCCATGATCAATGAAGTGTCTTTATCTACTTTTTCTTCGCTCAACACTTTTCCACTCCATAGTACATTGTCGATTAAAATCACTGCTCCCGGTTGTAGCCAATCGAAAATCATATCATAATAAACCGCGTTGTTTTTTTTATCGGCGTCAATAAAAACCAAATCAGGTTGGATGTCTAATTGAGGCAAGATCTCCAACGCATCACCAATGTGGTAATGGATCTGTTCGCCATGTTTCGATTCCTGGAAATAAGCCCTCACCCGGTCTTCGAGCTCTTCGTTGATATCGATGGTATGGATGATTCCATCTTTACTCAAGCCTTCAGCCATACAAAGTGTAGCATAACCGGTAAAAGTGCCAATTTCAAGAATGCATTTCGGCTGCATCAATTTGCTCAGCAAACTCAAAACCCTGCCCTGGTAATGTCCCGAAAGCATGCGTGGCATTAGTACCTGGAGCTGAGTTTCGCGATTTATTTTTTGAAGCAATGCAGATTCAGGCTCTGCCAGTTGTTCGAGGTAATCATTCAATCCTGAGGCCAATAAATCCATACAACAAAGTTAAGTATTTTGAAAATTAGCCTTTTTGGAAGCCAATCGCCTAAAAACCATGCGATTTTTTCTCGAGGTAAGATTGCAGAATGATGGTAGCTGATACGGTATCAATCCGCTCTTTATTTTCACGATCCGATTTTTTCAAACCGCTTTGAGCGATGCTGGCCGATGCCATTTTGGAGGTGAAACGTTCGTCCATCCGTTCGATGGGAATCTCCGGAAATTCCTTATTTAATTGCTTGATAAAAGTTTTGATGTGTACTTCCGATTGCGACTGGCTGCCATCCATTTGCTTTGGTTCGCCCACTACGAACAATTCCACCTTTTCCTGTTCCAGATACTTTTTTAAAAAGCTCATGATGTCTTTCGGGTGGATGGTATCCAAACCGGTGGCGATAATTTGCAGCGGATCGGTTACGGCAATACCTATACGTTTAGTTCCATAATCGAAAGCGAGGATGCGGGCCATCTACAAAGGTGCTTATTCTCCCACAATTTTCCTTATTTTGCAGCATGCAGTTCCGCGAAATTGTAGGACAGGATCAGACCAAAGCCCGACTGATTGAAACCGTTCAATCAGGAAGGATCAGTCATGCACAATTATTTCTGGGTCCCGAAGGTTCGGGTAGCTTGGCCTTGGCGGTAGCCTATGCCCAATATATTTCTTGCGAAAATCCTGGTCCGGAGGATAGCTGTGGCGAATGTCCTTCCTGTCGCAAATACCAAAAACTCATTCATCCGGACCTGCATTTTTCTTATCCCTTTTTTGCTAAACACAAGGAAGATACTGCTCAAACTTTTATCGCCGAATGGCGTGAAGCGTTTTTAGAAAATCCTTACCTCGGTTTGGAGACTTGGCGGAATAGTTTGGATGCCGAAAACAAGCAGGCGAATATCAATATTGCCGAATGTCATCAGATTTTACAAAAACTAAGCTTAAAACCATTTGAAGGCGAATACAAAGTCCTCATCATGTGGTTGCCAGAATACTTAGATAAAGAAGGCAATACCCTTTTGAAGATCATAGAGGAGCCTCCGCACAAAACTTTGTTTTTGCTGGTGGCCCAAAATCAGGAACAAATTCTCAGCACCATTTTGTCACGTACGCAGTTGGTGAAGGTACCGGCCTTTTCCGATCAGGTGGTAGAAACCTACTTGTTAGATCAGGGGGTAGCGCCCGAAAAGGCAAAACAAATTGCTTTTTTGAGTGATGGTAATTTACAAACTGCACAAAACCTGCTGAAAGACCTGGAGAACGATAATTTTCAGTTATTTACCGATTGGATGCGCATCTGTTTTGGAGACAAGGGCAATGCGATGATCGACTTTGTTGAAACCATTGCCAAATCGGGTAGAGAGAACCAAAAAGCATTTTTGCGTTATGGCATCCATTTCTTGAGAGAATGCTTGCTGATACTTTCTGGAGCATCAGATTTGGTGAGGCTTCCGGAAGCCGAACAGGTGGTTGCGATTAATTTTGCTCAAAAAGTATTGAGTTTAGCCAAGGCAGAAGCCATTGTGGCGGAGCTGGAAAAGGCCCATTATCACATTGAGCGGAATGCCAATCCTAAAATTTTATTTTTAGATGTATCTTTACAATTCGTTAAGATTTTAAAGTTTAATACGCTCCCCTCGGGGACTCAACATATATTTAGTTAATTATGGGATGTGGATCTTGTTCGTCGGGCGGTTGTACGCCGGCGGGCTGCAACAACAATGGCGCCTGCCTTACCAATGGTTGCAGCAAATTAGACGTTTATGACTGGTTGGCCCACATGGATATGCCATCCAATTATAAACCGTTTGAAATTGTAGAAATCAAATTCAAAGGTTCCCGAAAAGATTTTTTCCTAAATACTGAAAATATATACCTCGAGTCTGGAGAGCTGGTGGTGGTAGAAACGGGCTCTAGCGGATACGATGTGGGCCATGTATCGCTCACTGGAGAACTCGTGCGCATGCAATTGAAAAAGCGCAACATCCGCCAGGATGAAGTGAGCAAAAAAATACTTCGCAAAGCTACGCCTGCTGATGTAGATAAGTGGAAACTGGCCAAGGAGGCAGAGTTTGAAACCATGCACAAAGCCCGTGTTTTGGCTAAGGATCTGGGCTTAGAAATGAAATTAAGCGATGTAGATTATCAAGGCGATAAAACCAAAGCCACTTTTTACTATACCGCAGAGGGTCGCGTTGATTTTAGAGAATTGATCAAGCGCATGGCCGAAAAATTCCGAATCAGGATTGAAATGCGCCAAATTGGAATGCGACAAGAGGCCAGCCGACTGGGTGGCATTGGTTCTTGCGGACGTGAGTTATGCTGTTCTACCTGGCTTACTGATTTCAAAACGGTTTCAACCGCAGCTGCACGTTACCAAAATCTCTCTTTAAACACCTTGAAATTGGCCGGCCAATGCGGTAAGTTAAAATGCTGCCTCAATTACGAGCTCGATACTTACATGGATGCGCTCAAAGATATTCCACAGCAGGTAGACCGA
>CANHCS010000017.1 GCA_947459195.1 Sphingobacteriaceae bacterium | reverse complement strand
GGTATAACCATTGAACAAAAGTGTTTGGCTAATTTTCACGACACAAAAATAATCAATTATATGGCTATATTAATCTTTATGTAAAATATTTTAATTAAACTACTAGTTATTATAACTATTGATAATTAAATTAGAAGGATTTAAAAAGAGTAGGGTCGAGTAAATTGGGGTAATTGAATTTGAATTCAACCTGTTGCAGGTATTTTGGTTCTACTTGTTTCCATTGTCCTTTTTCCTGAATAAATGAAGGAGAAGCTAAGCCCGCCTGCTGGGCCGCCAGGGTATAAAATTCGCTGCGGCTGGGGTGAGTAGGCGCACAGGCGTTGATGATTCCATGATATCGAATAGCCATCACATTTAGAATAATTTGGATTACATCATTCAGGTGTATCAAATTAACCGGTGACAAGCCGTTCGCGATGTTTTGTCGGCCCGCAAAAAATCTACCCGGATTTCTGCCCGGACCGATTAAACCCCCTGCTCTGATGATGCAAGTTGGCAAATTGATTGTTTGTAAAACCTGTTCAACCAGAGCTAATAATTTCCCATTGGTCTCGATGGGTTCCAAAACCGAGGCTTCATCTACCAAACTGTTTGGCTCACCATAAACAGAGGTAGAACTGATGAAAATGAGTTGCCTAACTTGCTGATTAGCAGAAAGTAAATCTGGAAGCGATTGAAAAAACTGTAAATAAGCCTCTTTCTTTTCCGGACTACTACCTGGCGGTACCGCTATGATGAGGATCTCCGAATCAGTGAATTCCTGGAAATTAACTAGGGTTTCGCGTTCATCTAAACGAATCAAAAAAGGCTGAATGCCTGCTTCGCTAAATTGAGCCAGCTTTTCCTCCCGTGTGCTCGAACCATTTACCCGGTAAGCCGATTGGACTAATTGCTGAGCTAAGGGAAACCCCAACCAACCACAACCCAAAATGCTTACACTATTTTCCTGATTCATACGTTGAATATCGTGAAAAGCTGATGCTTTTAGAGTGTTGGCATAAATTTTGACCTAAATCAAGCATAAATTTTACTTATATGAATAAGATCAACATTAAAAATATAGCGCTGATCGGATTGGTTGGCGCTATCAGCTGGAGCATTTTACCATCTTGTTTTACCATGACCAAAACACAAAAAGGGGCAGCCATTGGCGCTGCAACCGGAGGCACCATTGGTGCATTGATCGGCAAGAAAGCAGGAAATACGGCAGTTGGTGCCATTTTGGGTGGTGCCATTGGCGGAACTGCGGGGGCGTTTATCGGCAGGAGCATGGACCGACAGGCGGAACAGTTGAAACAAAGTATCCCGGGAGCAGAGATCATTCGCGAAGGGGAAGGAATTATTGTGAAGTTCGATTCAGGAATTTTATTCGATGTGAACAAATCAGAATTGAAACCTGCGGCTGTCACCAATATTCAAAATCTCGCTAAATCATTAAAAGAAAATCCGGAAACCAATGTGTTGATCATTGGCCATACTGATAACACCGGTAGCGATGAGTATAACAACCGTTTATCGGCCCGAAGGGCTGAATCGGTAAAGGATTTCGCCACCGCCCAGGGAATTCTTTCCGACCGTTTAAATGTACAAGGAAAAGGAGAAATGGAACCAATTGCAGATAACAGCACCGAAGATGGCAGATCTAAAAACCGCCGAGTGGAAATCGTGATCGTTGCGAATGAAAAGATGAAAGAAGAAGCGAAAAAGCAGGTAGGATAGTTTTTGAATTGACATGGACAGAAATATATTTTGATATTTCTTAACTTTGCAGTGTGTTGAAGAAAGTCATCATATCTTTCATTGCGGTATTTTACCTGAGCCTATCTTGTGGCTTGGCCATGAATCTGCATTTCTGTGGCCAAAAACTGGAAAGGGTTCAATTCAACACCAAAAGCATCAAATCGTGCTGCAGCAAAACTGAAGAGGAAGCTGATCATTGTTGCAAAAATCAGGCAATTGTGATCAAAGTAACCGATCAGCATGAATCGGTGAGCTTGGTGAAGATTCCAAATATCAGCCCTTTTACACCCTTAAAACATCACTTTAATTCGCCTGTTTTTAATTTGCATATTGCCGTTAAGGATTTCAGCAGAACTAATTTGCTGAAACCGCCTCCACAGGCAAATCCAATCCATTTGCAAATCAGTGTTTTTAGAATTTGATCCCAAGCCCTAACCCCGCTTGTATACCAGGAGAGAATTTCTCCTGCATTCATTTGATCAAATTTTAATTCAAAAACATGAAAACATTAAAAATAATGATGGCTTCGGCCATGATGCTTTTGGGCATTACAGCCAAAGCACAATTCGTAAAAGCTGAAATTCAGGTAAGTGGTTTAACTTGCTCCATGTGCCAATTGGCAACAGAAAAAGCCATTAAAACATTGAATTTTGTGAGCGATATTAAACCCGACCTCAATAAAAACATCTTCATCATCACTTTCAAAAAAGACAAACCTGTTCAATTGGATCTGATCAAGAAAAAAGTAAAAGATTCAGGCTTCTCCGTGAGTAAGCTGGTAGCCATTTTTAATTTCGATCAGCTAAAAGTGAAAGAAGATTTTCATTTTGATTACGCTGGAAGTAAATATCATTTTATGGATGTTCCGGAAAAAACATTGGACGGACCCGTTCGTTTAACCGTATTGGATAAAGACTTTATTCCGGGCGGCGAATTCAAAAAGCGTGCTGCCAACACTACTTTTGAGTGCTATCGCTCAGGGATGATGGGTAAAACGCGTACTTATCACGTAACACTTTAAGATGAAAAGACTGACTATATTGCTGGGGCTGCTCATAACAGGCCTCAGCATTTCGGCCCAAGAGCTTTATGTAGCCACCGAACCTGCCAGCAACATGCCCAAAAACGTACTGGCTTTGAGAATTTCGCAAGAGGGTGGATTTCAAAATGGATACCAAAGCCGGACAATTCCGGAGTTGATGTATGGTTTAGATAAAAACCTGATGGTGCATGCCTCGGCCTACCTCTCTAATTTTTTCCAAAATAATTATAAAATGGAAGGCTGGAGCACCTATGCCAAGTATCGTTTTTTAAGTATCGACAGTACAAACAGGCATTTCAGAGGAGCAGTATATGCCAAGTATGCATCCAGTAATAACCCTATCAATTTTCAGGAAATAAATTTAGAAGGAAATAACAGTGGCTGGCAGACCGGGGTGGTGTTTACGCAATTATTGCACAAGCTGGCCTTGTCTGCTTCAGTAAATTATAATAAAGCCTTGGATAACCGTGGCGATCAACTATTTCCTTCAAATTTGGCAGATGAAAGTTTAGGCTATACCTTTTCTGCCGGATTGCTGACCTATCCGAAGGTTTATAGAGATTATAAGCAAACCAATATCAATGTTTATTTGGAGTTTCTTGGTAAATCCAATCTGGGTAGAAACGAAACCCTGATGGATATGGCCCCCGCTGTGCAGTTTATCATCAACAGCAAATTACGCATTGATGTTTCACAGCGTTTTCAGCTTTGGGGCAACATGACCAGAAACGGAAAAAACATGTATCTGATCCGTTTGGAATACAATTTATATAACGTGTTCTAAGAGTGGGCAAATGCAACTGCTTTTGACATTTGCTCTTGCATTGAATTAAAACTCACCGATCGGATACTTTAATTGTTCAGGCCTTGCTGAATCCATATTAAAATAATTTTTTCAGCCACTTCAATAATCCCATATTGAAAGGCGGATAAACCATTTGATTGAAATCTATTGCACCTTGGTACAATACAGATCGCTCATGCGAGAAGGCTTTGAAGCCATAAAAACCATGGCAGCTGCCGCTTCCACTCGGACCAATTCCTCCAAAGGGTAAATGTGGGTTACTCATGTGGATCAACACATCATTAACGGCAGTTCCACCTGCAGAAGTATGCCTGATTACTTTGTCAGCGGTATCACTATCTGCAAATACATACAAAGCTAAGGGCTTGGGGCGGGCATTTACCTGTCTCAAAGCCTCGTCCAAGTTTTGATAGCTGATGATCGGCAATATGGGTCCGAAAATTTCCTCCTGCATAATAGCACTATCCCAAGCCACTTCGGTTAGTAAAGTAGGCTCAATAGTTAAGTCGTTCACTTCAAAATTCCCACCGAAACTAAGCTGAGCACCCTGTTTCAAGGTTGTTTCGGTAAGTTGTTTCAATCTTTCAAAATGTTTGATGCTGATGATTTTGCCGTAAAGAGCTTTGTCTAAATGCCCATTTTGTTGGTAGAATTTTTCGATTTTCTGCTGTACCAGCTGAACAAATTTTTCCTGCATATTTTCGGGCAGCAATATATAGTCGGGAGCGATACAGGTTTGACCAGCATTCAGAAATTTTCCCCAAACAATTTTTTCAGCAGCCTTCTCCAGCTGAGCTTTTTCGGTGATGATCACCGGCGATTTACCGCCAAGTTCGAGGGTTACAGAACTAAGGTGCTTTGCAGCAGCCTCCATTACCAATTTACCAACTTGTGTACTTCCGGTATAAAAGATGTGATCAAAAGGCAGTGATAATAATTCTTGCGCAACGCTGGCATCACCCTCAAAACAAGCAATTTCTGAAGGATCAAAATTGTTCGAAATCAGTTTACAGAGCAAGGCGCTCGTGGCCGAACTCAATTCGGAAGGTTTTAAAATTGCGCAATTACCCGCAGCAATGGCCGAAACCAATGGAGAGATAAGTAATTGAAAAGGATAATTCCATGGGGAAATGATCAGAGAAACTCCCTTGGGCTCGTAAACAATTTTATTCCGGGTAGACAAGCTGGCCAGGGTAGCTTTCACCTTTTTGGGCTTCATCCAGGAGTTGAGATTTTTGAGTGCAAAATCTATTTCACCATAAACAAAATAGACTTCGGTTAATGCTGCTTCAAAAAGCGGTTTCCTCAAATCGGTAGCCAGCGCTTGGTAAATCTCATCCTCATTTGCCTGAATCAAGGACTTCAGCTTTAGCAGTTTTGCTTTCCGCTCCTCAGCAGTACTTAAACGCAGCTGGATACTACGTGCTTGCTGCGCTTCAAAAATCTTCTGAATTTGACTGCTCATGATTAGAAATTTAATTGTGGATGTTTTTTATGAAAATCTGTTGACTGTTGATAGGCCTGAGCAGCTTGCAATAATTTACCCTCGCCAAAAAGCTGACCCATAAACGTAATACTGGCAGGCAAGCCCTTGGAGTTGAAACCGTTAGGTAAAACCACCGAAGGATGACCACTTAAATTGCTTGCTGTTAAATTGGCACCAAAGCTGGGTGAAATGTAAAGATCCAGGCCTTTTATTTGCTCATGGATTTGCTGAATCAATAAAGTTCTCACCCGATTGGCATTGATATAGGTTGCAGCAGAAATAAATTGTGCGCCTCTAAACGTATTGGGCCAGGCATTTTTATTTTGCATCACCATTAAATCGTCCTTACCACTTATAACTAGATCCTGGAATGCAGCACCACACTCTGCAGAAAGAATGATCACTAAATCATTATAGGGCATTTGAGGCAACTGGATAGGAACCAGCTCGGCGCCCAATTCTTTAAGTTTCACCAGTGTCAAGGAGTCATTTACGCGATTCGCGTATTTTCTTTGAAAATCTTTCTCCAGGTAACCAACACGTAAACCCTTTAGTGTTTTGGAACCATCATAGTTGAAAGGCGCTTCAATCACACTCAAATCCTGACCATCGCTGCCATAAACTGCTTGAAAAACAAGGGCACAATCTTCCACCGTACGGGCAATGGGGCCCAGTTTATCCATGCTCCAGCTCAGGGCCATGGCGCCATGCTTAGATATACGGCCGAAACTTGGTCGTAAACCACTCACCCCACATTCTGTAGCAGGAGAAACAATTGAACCCAGGGTTTCTGAACCAATTGCAAATGGCACACAACCTGCAGAAACCGCTGAAGCAGAGCCTGCAGAAGATCCGCTGGAACCTCTGTTCAAATCCCATGGATTACGGGTTTTTCCACCAAACCAAACATCGCCCATGGCCAGTTCACCTAAAGTTAATTTGGCGATCATGACGGCGCCGGCAGCTTCCAGGCGTTTCACCACGGTGGCATCCGTCGCAATTACCTGGTCTTTGTAAGGTACCGAACCCCAGGTGGTTTTATAATCTTTGGTGGATAACAAATCTTTTACTCCAAAAGGAATACCATGCAGCACTCCGCGGTATTTCCCCGCTTTAATTTCTGCATCGGCAAGAGCGGCCTGCTTCATGGCACGTTCTTCGGTAAAACTCACCACATTGAACAGTTTGGAATTGTATTTCTTTAAACGCTCAATGAAAAATTTGGTCAGCTCAACGGAGGTGATTTTTCGATGCTTAATCAAATCTGCTAACTCACGAACGCTGTAATATGCCAATTCATCCCGGTTTGCTGGCAGAGAACTCTTGTTAAGTGGGCCAAGCTTAAATCCACTAGCCTGATCGGGAAATTGATATCCAAAGGGAATAGGATTGAAATTCAGAGCCGGAGCGACCGAATTGTCCAATGCTACTTTTCTGATGGCTATGGTACTTTTTCTCAGGTCTTCCAATTCGGTGATCATCGAATCAGACTCTGCATCGCTAAAGCTTAAACCTAAAATTTTAGAGGCCTGACCGATCATACCGATAGTGATGGATTGTTCATCAGCTTTGGAACCCATCAGGGCGCCCACCAGAAAACAAGAAACGCAAATAACAAGTCCGTAAAGTGTATTTCTAAGGTTAATTTTCATCTTGGTGTGTTTGGTTAAGACCTAAATTAATCAAAGAAAGCTTAAATTCACCTACAATTAAATGGTCCATGAGAATTTTACTGTTTTTATTAAGCTTCAGCCTAATCTGTTTTTCTCCAAGTTTTGCTCAGCAAATCAAAACAGATGTATTGGTGTATGGTAATGGAGCGGGTGCCGTAGCTGCCGCCATACAATCTGCCAGGTCGGGAGTAAAAACCATCTTGGTATTCGATAAAATTTCTTGGACTGGACAAAAATCTTTGGCCGTTCATCCCGCCTTGTCCTATGGAATTTGGGCAGAATTTGCCAAAAATTATTCGATAATAACAGAAAATAAAGGACAAGAGCCAAAATTTTTTAAGATAGATGGAGAAAGGGCTGAGGGGGTTTTAAAGTCGATGGCCGACACGGTGAAGCACTTGACTTTGATCAAATCTGCCAAAATAAATAGCATTAAAGCGGTGGGCAAAGGCTGGGAATTCAGACTGGCAGATGGTAAAAAAATTAAAAGTAAAATATTACTCGATGCCACCGCAGAACACCTGGCATTGCAAATGCTAAAGGTAGCTCCCCCCACAGGTAAAAGTATCGGCACTCAAGGTAATAACGAATTATTCCGCACCACGGTGGCCGCAATAGACACCTTTAAAGTTTTACCCATCAGCGCTTTAATTCCTGAAAAAACGGAATACATGGTGGTCTTGCCAAAACTGCTCGAGTCTGAAATAGCTACTGTACATGCCGGACAGGCCGCAGGAGCAACAGCAGCCTTTTGTGCTTTTTTTAATACCAGCACCCCAAAATTAGACGTCAGGACGATACAAAGTGAGTTGCTCACCTATCGGTCATCTTTGTTTCCTTTAGCAGATGTACTACCCGGCGATTCGAGTTTCATCAAGATCCAACATCAGGCGGTGAGTGGTATCCTGAACAAGGGCTTTATCCATCAAGCTGATGGAATTTATTTTCAAACCAAGGAAACACTCAGCAGCGAAGAATTGAAGTCACCCATGAAAAGCTTTTATAGCCGCAGCCAGATTTGGTTTGCAGATCATCGCTCTGAGAAACTGAGCATTCGTGAAGGAATCGACCTATTGATGTACACCGCTACCCGTGGAGAAGAACTGAGACGAGAAATTGAACGTGGCTGGAAAACCAATCTCGGTTTTTCATCGGCATATGAAGCCTCAAGGCCATTAAACCGCAAGGAATTTGCTATTTTGCTTGATACTTACCTGCAGCCCTTTAGTGTGAAGGTAAACTTGAAGGGACAATTATTAAACTAAGATGAACCCCTACGCTAAAAAAAGGTTTTCCAAATTTTTGTTGCTCACTTTTGCCTTGATCATAGCGGGCACCTCGCTCTGGTACACCAATTATTTAGTGAAAAAGATCTCTGCAGCAGAGCGGACCCGGGCCGAGGTTTGGGCGCTCAGCAACAAAAAAATCCTGGAGATTGCCGATGTGAATGATGAGTTCATCACTTTCATTTATTCTGTTAGAGATAGCCTCGAAGTGCCGGCCATTGTGACCGACAGTAAGGGGAAGATTATTTTTTGGAAGGGGTTAGACAATACCAAGACCAATATCAAGCTGGAAGCGGAACAAACCGACGCCAAGGGGATCAGGCAAAAAAATTATGACCCGACTTATTTTGAGCAAGAGTTAGCTCAAATGAAAGATCAGCACGATCCGATACGGATCAATATCTCGTCATTCGGTATGAAGGACGAACAATTTGTTTATTACAAAGATTCCATTCTCCTTAGCAGGCTCCGAATTTTTCCCTACTTACAGTTATCGCTGATCACCATTTTCCTTTTATTCGCCTATTTCGTTTTCAATACCGCCAGAAAATCGGAACAAAACCAGGTATGGGTGGGATTGGCAAAAGAAACCGCCCACCAGCTGGGCACCCCTATTTCTTCATTAATGGCCTGGATGGAATTATTGAAATCGCGATTTAAGACCAATGAAGACAAGTCCTTAATCATTGAAATGGAGAACGATATGAAACGTTTGGAAATTATCGCTGAACGTTTCTCCAAAATCGGATCGAAACCCATTTTAGAAAACCAGGCGGTATTTAAACTGGTGAATGATTTTGTGAACTATTTCAAGGTAAGAAGTAGTGATAAAATCAAGTTTGAAGTTTCGGGCGATCGGCAAGTAGAAGCACTCATTAATCCTCCATTATTCGATTGGGTATTGGAAAACTTATTAAAAAATGCCATCAATGCCGTTGAGGGTAGCGGAGAAATTCTCGTCAAAATTTCCGAAAACCTCGTAAAAGAACAGGTGTACATCGATGTGAAAGACAATGGTAAGGGAATTCCGAGAAATAAATTTGAAACCATTTTTCAACCCGGGTACACCACCCGCAAACGAGGCTGGGGTTTAGGCCTGTCGCTCACCCGCAGAATCATTGAAAATTATCACAAAGGAAGTGTATTTGTGAAGGAGTCTGAACCCGGAAAAGGCAGTACCTTTCGCATCATTTTAAAAAGCAGTTTAAACTATGAACCGACCAACACCTGAAGAATTTAACCCTTATTACACCAATTATATTGCCGCAGTTGCGGATGATGTATTAACAGAGCTTCGTGATCAGGCCAGCAGTTTTCCTGAGTTTATACTTCAAATTCCGGAAGGAAAAGGAGATTATGCTTATGGGCCCAACAAATGGACCATTAAAGAACTGCTAGGGCATGTAATTGATACCGAGCGGGTGATGGCTTTCAGAGCGCTTCATTTCGGTCGTAAGGATGTGCAGGAGCTACCGGGATTTGATGAGAATGACTATGTAAAAAATTCTGCTTATGAACAGCGTAGTCTGAAAAGTTTGGCCGAAGAATTTGTGCTGCTCAGAAAGGCGAACCTGTTTCTATTTGAATCATTTGCAGAGAATGAGTTGAACCAGATCGGCATCGCCAATGGCAACCGGGTTTCGGTAAAGGCACTGCTCTTTATCATGGCCGGACATGTGATCCACCATCAGCGTATTTTGAAAGAGCGTTATCTGTAAATCTATTTCCTGAGAAAGGCGATAAAACGGTAAACCGGCCGGGCTAACCAAATAAAAGGTGGTAAACTGAATAGCCTGCCTAAAAAAGAAGACCAATGTTCGGCATGGCTCCATATTTCCAATACTGCATCTGCCCCTTTCAGCACTTTACCAGTTCTGGTAATAATGTGGATTTCACGTTCACATGCTTCGGGACCGATTTGAGGAAATTGCGCCAGTAATGCTTGATTTTGGTAGGGCTCCAGCCTGAACTGTTTTTTACCATCAATGCGGCTCAGCCAGCCACTAACGCCCACACACATTTTGCATGAGCCATCGTAAAAGACAATTATCTGATTCATATCCTGAATAGACAAAGATACAAAGCTTAAGTTCTGAAAGGGATGTTTAACTTTGTTTATGATCCAGATACAATCCTTTGTTTGTAACCCTTATCAGGAAAACACCTATCTCCTTTTCGATGAAACGAAAGCCTGTGTGATCGTCGACCCGGGAGTGTATACATCTGCCGAGCAAAATGAATTGACCAGCTTCATCAAAGCGAATGAACTAAAGCCGGTAAAATTACTCAACACCCATTGCCATATCGATCATGTACTTGGCAACCAATATGTTGCAAGCACCTACAATTTATTGCCCGAATTTCATGCACTTGAACAAGAGGTTTTAAATGCCATTCCTGCTTATGCACCTCAAATGGGTATCAGATATGAGCTTTCACCCTTACCAGCAAATTACCTTGAAGCAGGCGAAATCATCAGTTTTGGGAATAGCGTATTGGAGATCATTTTTGCACCTGGGCACTCGCCGGGCCATCTTTGCTTTTACTCCGCTGAACAAAATTTCCTGATAGGTGGGGATGTTTTGTTTTACAGAAGTATTGGCCGAACTGATCTGCCTGGTGGAAATCACCAGCAGTTGCTGGAAAGCATTCGTACTAAACTTTTCAAATTGCCTGCCGATTGTAGCGTTTATCCGGGTCACGGACCAAAAACCAGCATCGCATTTGAACAGCTTCACAATCCATTTCTAAGCTAAATTGATTTGAACACCTCTTTATATATCGCCAAAAGGTATTTGTTCTCCAAGAAATCGGTCAATGCCATCCACGTTATTTCCGGCATCTCCATGCTGGGCATTACCGTTGGGAGTGCCGCTTTGATCATCATCATTTCGGTATTCAATGGTTTTGAAGACCTGATCTTGTCGATGTATAACCAGCTTAGCCCTGATATCAAAATCACTGCTGCTGAGGGCAAATTTTTCGATGCCCGTTCGCAAACTCTCAGGCAAATTCAAAATGATCCCAGCGTACTGAATTATAGTGAAGTGCTCGAAGAAAAAGCTCTTGTTCGTTACGATGGGCGGCAATTTATTGCAAGGATAAAGGGAGTGGATGCCGAATTTGGGAAAGGGAAATCTTTGGATAGTACTCTGAAAGAAGGTGCTTTTGATTTGGGAGAGGATGTGTTCCCAAGGGCGGTCATTGGATCGGCGGTGCAGGCCTATTTATCAGTAAACTTGGAAAATCAGGAAGAGAGTTTAGCGATTTACTCGCCCCGAAAAGAAGTGAATAATAGCTTGAACCCTGCCGATGAATTTGTGATGCAATACAGCTTTCCATCGGGGGTTTTCAAAACTCAACAAGAATTCGACGATCTGGTGGTGGTACCCATTAGTTTTACCCGCTCTTTGCTGGCTGAAGAAAACGGCGTTTCGGCGCTCGAAATAGACCTGAAACCCGGCACCGACCTTGGTTCATTTCAGAAAGAATTAGAGGCAATGCTTGGAAAAGGTTTCAGCGTAAAAAATCGCATCCAGCAAAATCAGCTACTCTATAAAGTGCTCAACTCCGAAAAATGGGCCATCTTCATCATCCTAAGTTTTGTGCTGATTGTTGCCATTTTTAATATCATCGGTTCTTTAACCATGTTGGTAATTGATAAGAAAAAAGACATTGCAATTTTGAGCAGCATGGGTGCTGGTAAGTCGCTCATCAGAAATATTTTTTTAATAGAAGGCATGATGATCTCTTTAAGCGGCTGCCTTTTAGGAATGCTGATCGGGTTGGCTTTCTGCATACTGCAGCAGCAATACGGATTCATCAAAATGCAGATGAGCGATAATAGTTTACTCGACGCTTACCCGGTGAGTTTGAAGACTTATGATTTCTTATTGGTGTTTGCGACAGTTTTTGCCGTTTCGCTGATTGCCTCGGCCATTTCTTCAAGAATCAGTGTTAAAAGCCTGGAAACGCTGAAGGAAAACTTATGATCAGGATATAAACAAGTTTTGTTGCGGTGCCGGAATCACGCCCGATTTAACTCCGTAATCGAACATGGTTTGAATGGCCAATTTTCCCTGAAGCCCCAGATCTGAGCTAAATTCGTTCACATAAAGTTGAATGTGCTGATACATCACCTCTTCGCTCATTTCCTGAGCATGTGAACGTATGAATTCCATGCCCGAAGCCGGGTGGGCCTGGGCATAAGCCAAGCTTTTCCGTATAAGGCCACTCACTTGTTGCTGCAGTTTTTGGGGCATGTTTCTTTTCATCACAATTCCACCCAAAGGGATGGGCATTCCCGTGAGTTCTTCCCAATAGGTACCCAGATCGATCACCTTATGAAGCCCCTTTTGTTCATAGGTAAATCTGTTTTCATGAATGATCAGACCCAGGTCAACCTGTCGATCGATGAGCGCCTGTTCAATCTCAGAAAAAACCATGGATTGTTTTTGAAGGTGTTCGGGAAGTGCAATGCCAAGCAAAAAATTGGCCGTTGTATTCACCCCCGGAATCGCTATACTTAATGCTGGTTGTTGTTTGATAGAGTCAAAGCTGTGTGCTTCATTGGCAATTAAAAGCGGCCCCACCCCAAAACCAAGTGCACTGCCTGCATCCAATAAAACATAGTTTTCAAGCGATCTGGCATAGGCATGAAAGCTCAATTTGGTAATATCCAAGTCCGCACGAAAAGCCTTTTGATTGAGGGTTTCCACATCCTCAAAAAATACTTCAAACTCGAGGCCTTCGGTATCAATTTTATGATGAATGAGTGCATCGAAAATAAACGTATCGTTTGGGCAAGGTGAAAAACCAAGACTTAATTTCATGCTAAATCTTTCATAAAGGTGCACAAGAATTGGTTCAGGTTATCAATAGCTAAAGGAATATTCCATTGATCGCGGTTGCGGCGCTCCACATAATTAGAAACGGCCCTGATCTGGATGCTGGGTAAACTAAATTGACTACAAGCGTAAAAAAAGGCAGCTCCTTCCATACTTTCCAGTTGAGGGTTTAACCTGGCAGTGGTTGCGGAAATACTCATTTCATCTCCATGAACCTTATTCACGGTAATGGCTCGAGCTTTTGCAATACGGTCTAAGGAGGAAGATTTTAAATTCGGATCAATTGGCTCATAGTGGTTTAACCCTAATCCCAAATCGTTCATGCTGATGAATTGATTGCCATCCTCCACCCCGAAATCAGCAAAGTTATCGTCAGTAACATGTAAAACTTGTCCGAGGGTAAAATGACGATCAAAGCTACCAGCAATGCCTGCATTAATGGCCAGATCGTACTGTTGAGTGCTTAATTCCTTAGCTATTGCAAAGGTGGTAGCAAACATGCCAACGCCGCTGATGAGACATTTGACCCTTAATCGGCCTAAATTAAAGTCAGCTTCAGCAGGGTCTTTCACAAATTCTTTCAGTAGCGGTTCTACTTCAGATTTGGTGGCTGCAACCAGTAGGATGTTCATATTCAAAGGTACGCATTAGCTGTAATTTGCCATGCTTAGGAGAGTTTAACTTATATTTGTAAGCTAATTTGATGTTGAAATGATTTATATCACCCGTAGAGAACGATTTAATGCAGCCCATAAGCTTTTTAGAGAGGATTGGAGTGCTGATAAGAACAAGGAAACTTTTGGAAAATGTGCTAATCCCAACTGGCATGGGCACAATTATGAATTATTTGTGACCATCAAAGGAGAAATCAATCCTGAAACAGGATTTGTGATCGATCTGAAAGAGTTAAAAAGCATCATTTTAGAAGAAGTGATTGATAAGTTGGATCATAAAAACATCAACCTCGATGTAGATTTTATGAAAAACAAATTGGCTTCAACCGAAATACTGGCTGTAGCTATTTGGGATCAGCTGTACCAGCCCATTGCAAAACATGGTGCACAGTTGCACGCTATTAAACTTTACGAAACTGAAAATAATTTTGTCGAATATTTCGGCTAAAAAACCCTAGAACCCTCCAAATGGAACCCATTCAACACCTTCATTTAGATGAAGAAAACGAAACTGCCGGCTATATGAAAGTTGATCGATATAACCAAGAAAAAATAGATCGAATAGCAGCGCATTATTCACAAATTCTTCCTGAACTGGGTGAAGATCCAACGAGGGAGGGACTGCTTAAAACCCCGGAAAGGGTTGCAAAAGCACTGCAATTTTTAACGCATGGCTACGATGTAAAACCGGATGAGATTTTGAAAAGTGCCATGTTCAAGGAAGAGTACAGTCAAATGGTAGTGGTAAAAGATATTGAGGTGTTCTCCATGTGTGAGCACCACCTGCTGCCGTTTTTTGGGAAGGCACACATTGCCTACATTCCGAATGGGCATATCGTAGGCTTGAGTAAAATTCCAAGAGTGGTAGATGCTTTTGCCCGTCGTTTACAAGTACAAGAAAGATTAACCAACGAGATCCGGGATTGTATTCAGGATACTTTAGATCCGGCAGGTGTCGCGGTAGTCATCGAGTGTAAGCATTTGTGCATGTCGATGCGTGGGGTGCAAAAGCAAAATTCAGTAACTACTACTTCTGCTTTTACCGGTGAATTCGTAAACGACAGAACCCGTACCGAATTTTTAAAATTAATTAGCAGCAGTTTAGATTAATATTGATATGAAGGCATACATTTTTCCGGGACAGGGTGCACAATTTGTGGGGATGGGGAAAGAGCTTTACGAACAATCTTCAGAAGCCAAATCATTGTTTGAAAAGGCCAATGAAATATTGGGATTCCGCATCACCGATATCATGTTTGATGGAACAGATGAGGATTTGAAACAAACCAATGTAACCCAGCCTGCCATCTTCTTACACTCGGTTATCCTGGCAAAGGTATTGGCTGATGATTTCAGACCCGATATGGTTGCCGGACACAGTTTGGGTGAATTTTCGGCCCTGGTTGCTGCCCAGGCTTTAACTTTCGAAGATGGCTTACGTTTAGTTGCCGCCCGTGCGAATGCCATGCAAAAAGCCTGCGAAAAACAAGCCTCTACCATGGCTGCCATTTTGGGCTTAGAAGACCAGGTAGTGGAAAAAATCTGTGCCCAGGTAAAAGAAGTGGTGGTGCCCGCCAACTATAATTGCCCGGGCCAGCTGGTGATTTCTGGCAGCATAGCCGGTATTGATCAGGCTTGTGAATTGTTAACCCAAGCCGGTGCCAAAAGAGCCTTGAAATTAAATGTGGGTGGTGCTTTCCACTCCCCTTTAATGGAATCGGCACGTGCCGAATTACAAAGTGCTATCGAATCAACCGATATCAGCTCACCCATTTGTCCTATTTACCAAAATATTGATGCCCTGCCTTATACCGATTCGGCCATCATCAAAACCAATTTAATTGCACAACTCACTGGCGCTGTTCGCTGGACCCAAACTGTTCAAAACATGTTAGCCAACGGCGCTACTTCGTTTACAGAAGTAGGACCGGGTACCGTTTTACAAGGCTTGGTGAAAAAGGTAGACCGCTCGGTAGAGACTTTCAGCGCTGCAATTTCTTAAATCATCTTCAGAAAGCACCCGAGCTTGATGGGAGCTGAATATTTCGAAGAGATATTTTTTTTCTAATATCCTTCGTTATAGGTATTCGGTTCTTCTGTGAATGAATTTAATTTTTTTCGATCAACACAACTTGTGGGTATTAATCGGAATGTCATCCGCTACATTCCTGCTAGTTTTTGTTCTCTTTAAAATCTTAAAACCTAAAAAATTAGGTGGTGCTACAGAGCCAATAAATCAACATCCAGCTAAATGGAAAAACAAGATGGAACTGATGAGACTTATAGAAGAGTACCAAGAAAGCATCAGCAAGTTGAAAGAGAACACCCGAAAATTAGCACAAGATGAACGAGATATCGCCTGGAGAGAAATGGCCAAACTGGTTGCCCATGAAATCAAAAATCCGCTTACGCCTCTTAAACTGGGAATACAGCTCTTAAAAAAATCGTGGGAAGCCAAAGACCCGGATTTTGACGAGAAATTTGAGCGATTTACCGATTCCTTCATAGAACAGGTGGAAATTCTATCCAACATTGTATCGGAGTTTTCCAATTTTGCTAAAATGCCCGAGGTGGTTTTAGAACCGATCGACCTGAATGAATTACTCAAAAAATTGACAGCTGTCTATTCCAGCTCTAATCAAATAACGATCAGATTTGAAACAGGTGTAGAAGGTCCGGTTTGGATAAAGGCTGATCAGAATTTGTTGATGCAATCTTTCAATAATTTGATCAACAACGCCATTGAGGCCATCCAAGAAACAAGCTCTGGAGAAATAGTGATCCATTTACATCGAGAGGAGCATTGGGCTCATGTAGATATTCAGAACAATTGCAGTGGAATTCCCGATGAGTTTAGGGCGCAGATCTTTACGCAGAGCTTCACCACTAAAACATCTGGCAGTGGCCTGGGCTTGGCTTTTGTGAAACAAGGCATTCTCAGCATAGGCGGAACCATTCATTTTGAAACCGCCAGCGGCAAGGGGACCAATTTTCACATCCGTATCCCTATCCTGCAAATCTGAGAAATTATTTCAGGGTTACTTTTCCCGAACCAATTACAAAACCATCGGCATAAAGTACAATGTCATAAACGCCCTTACTAAATACTCCTTTATTGGCCCAAATAATGGTGTTTATTTGATTGCTATCGTTCACAAAGTCAATCGCCGATTTGTAAGAGTAAGGAAGTTCTTCACCACTTATAAGCGACATGTTGCCGGTTTCGGTCAAGATCAGGTTTCCATTTGGATCCATAATCCTTAAATAAACCGTATGCAAACCGCGTTCTGCTAAATCATTTTGCTGCAGTTTAAAACTGATTTTGAGTTGCTGAGCAGTGGCTGCACGACTGGTATTGCTGGCTCTGCCATTAGACCTGATCCTGATCGGGTTGATCTTGAGGTAAGCTATTTTCAGCGCTGCAGCCGTTCTTACTTTTTTATCTAATTCTTTGTTTTGTTGCTCTAGGTTCGTTGCTCTTTCGTTTTCGGTCCGATAAGCTGTTTGCAAACTGTCTCTTTGTATAATTAAACCAGAGTTCTGTTTCTTTAATTCTTCAATTTCTGCTAAATATTTGTTGACGAAATCGCGAAGTTCTTTTACTTCTTGTTGAGCAGCTGTCAGTTCTCTTTTGGTCAACTCATTTTGACGAAGGGCCTCTCTTAATTCGTTGATTTTTTGACGTGCCTCTTCTTGTTTTTGCTGCAATTGCTCATTCAATAAAGTATAATCATTGTTCACTTTATCCAGCTCTGCCTCTACTTTGTCCAATTCTTTTTGCATGACTGCTTTCTCATCACTCAATTGCACCACTTGCTCTTGGGCGTTTTTATTTCTGAAGAAAAGAATGGCGTTGGTGGTAAATAATGCAAGTACCACAATGAGCAACAAATAAATTTTATTGTTGTCTTTCTTCACTGATTGAGTAGTTTCTTGAGTTTCCATAATACTTTATTCAATGTGTGTTTTATTGATTTTTTGCCTCATCTACATAATTCAGTCTCAAATCAGAAAGAAATTGATCTAACAAACGGCTGAGGTCTGCACTTAAATTACCCTGGGTTTTTTGTTTAATCATTTCCAGCATTTCAATACTTTCTTTGGCGTGTTCAAGGTTTTTTTCTGTTTTCTGCGTAACCGGGTTCATCAACTTTCCCAGTCCCTGCATTCCTGAAGTATGAAAAAGATAAAGTAATGAAGCAAAAAGCTGATCGTTCTTATCCATGGTTAATTAACGCTTTTATAACGTGTTACTAATTAGATTATTGTTTAAACAGGATGCAAATATAAAATAAATGTGATAACCATCATTTTCTGTAAACCATGCATAACTTTCTAAAAAGTGAATGCACCAATACGGCAATTATTATCTTTGAGAATTGATTTCCACCATGAATAAATTTTTCCTCTTAGGCCTTACTTATCTGCTATCATTCCAAACCGCTCTCAGTCAGGCGCATATTCAACAAGCATCCAAAAGGGAATTTCGCGGGGCCTGGGTGGCCACCGTGTCTAATATCGATTGGCCTTCTAAGCCGAACTTGAGTACGGAGGAGCAAAAGAAAGAGTTGATCAACATTCTCGATCATCACCAACAAAGTGGCATGAATGCCATTATGTTACAAATTCGGCCGGCGGCCGATGCGTTCTATGGACAGGGAAAGGAATTATGGAGTAGATTCCTGACCGGTGTTCAGGGAAAAGCACCTCAGCCTTATTACGATCCGCTGGCCTTTGCCATAGAGGAAACCCATAAGAGAGGTATGGAGCTACACGCCTGGTTCAACCCTTATCGGGCCACCTTCAATTTGATCGATTCACATACGAGTGCCAATCACATCAGCAAACAAAAACCGGAATGGTTTTTCACTTATGGAGGAAAAAAATTGTTCAATCCCGGATTACCAGAAGTGCGGCAGTACATCATCTCGGTGATCATGGATGTGGTGAAGAATTATGACATTGATGGCGTTCATTTCGACGATTATTTTTATCCCTACCCGGCAGATGGCCAGGTAATTGGCGATAATCAGGCTTATCAGCTTTATGGGGCCGGATTAAAATCGGTAGATGACTGGCGTAGGCAAAATGTCGATACCCTGATCCGCAGTGTTGCCGACAGTATTAAAAAAGTTAAATCTCACATCAAATTCGGGATCAGTCCTTTCGGGATTTGGAGAAACCGATCGCAAGATCCGGAAGGCTCATTGAGTAACGGACTGGATGGTTACAGCAAACTGTACGCTGATGCCCGAAAATGGGTGAAAAATGGATGGGTGGATTACATCAATCCACAAATTTATTTTCCATTCAACTACCAGGCTGCAGCTTATGAAAAATTAGTGGATTGGTGGGCTCAAAACAGCTTTGGAAAGCATTTGTACATTGGTATTGGCGCATACCGGGCCATAGAGAGCCGGAGTGGCTGGCAGAATAAGAATCAGATTCCTAACCAAATTCGCTACCTGAGAGCAAATTCAAAAGTTCAGGGTAGTGTTTTTTTCAGCTCCAAATCTCTGAGAGATAACCTAGCGGGCTTAAACGATTCTTTGAAAAACGACTTTTTCAAGTCGCCGGCCCTACCCCCATCTATGCCTTGGATAGATGCCATTGCTCCTCAACATCCGCTCCTGGTGGAGGTTCAACTGTTTCACCAAGCCGTACAATTGAAATGGGAATCACCACCACAAGCAAAAGATGGAGAAACTGCTTCTGGTTATGTTATTTACCGTTTCAATGAGGGCGAAAAACTAGACATCGAAAACCCAAAGAATATCTTAAAAATCACCTTCGACTCTGCGATGAATAGCTTTACCGACCATTCAGTGAAGCCAGGAGCACGGTATACTTATATGATTACGGCTTTAGACCGGGTAAGAAATGAAAGCGAACCTTCTAACCGGGTGGGGATCAAAGCATATTAGCTATTCATGACCGAGCCGGAATTGATGTCAATGCTTTGTCCGGTGATGGATTCTTGCTCCAATAAATAAGCTACCAGATCGGCAATTTCACTGGGTTCGCTCATTTTACGAAGCGGCACACTTTGCATAGCGATCTCATAAAAATCGGCTTTGCTCATTCCTAAACCATCGGCAATTCCTTGCAAACCCTGCTGAGCCATATCGGTATTTACCCAACCGGGGCAAATGGCATTTACCAAAATGTTTTCGGGCGCAAATTGAACAGCCCAAGAACGCATTAAACCCAATAAACCAGCCTTACTGGCACAATAAGCACTATAATTGGCCACTCCTAAGCGAGCTAATACCGAAGAGGTGATGATAATTTGTTTGTATTTGGTTTGTGCTAAACGCAGATTGGGCAAGAAACTGTTCACCAGATTATAGGTACCCGTCAGGTTGGTGGCAATAATTTCTTCCCAGCGGTCTTCCTTTCCCCAATAATTTTCTCCACCAATGCCTGCATTGGCCACCAAGCCGTGGATGGCTTCGTTCGATAAAAGATCTGCAACTTTGGCAAGTTCATCTGTTGATCGAATGTCGGCTGCAAAAACATGATGTTTGCCTGGCAAGGAAACCGCCACCTGCTGCAGTTTTTCTAAGTTTCTACCCAATAAAATACAGGTATCGCCATTATCGGCTAATTTTCGTGCCATGGCCATGCCAATGCCGCTTCCGGCCCCACTGATCAAATAGGTCTTGTTCATGTTGAAATAAGTAAAGGCCTAAATTAACCAATTTCATCATTTGATTTTAGCCAACTCTGCCTTTAAAACAAGGTCGATGTGACGCTGAGTGCTGGTAGTTAAAAATTTCACCTGTCCTTTGCGATCGAGTACCATCGACACCGGGGTTTGCATAATTCCCAGGTCTTGCATCACGAACGAAAAACTATTGGGAATGATCTCATAAGCCAATGGATGTTTTTGGAGGAAATCTTTAATCAGCACTGCATCTTCAAAAGTAATGGCCCAGAATTGGGCCTGGTCTTTTTGGCTTTGAGCAAACTGATGAAGCCTGCTCATCTGACTCAGGCTGCCATAATCGTTTTTACTGAAGAAAAACAAAACGGTCCTCTTACCCAAAAGGTTTTTATTGCTGAACTTTTTACCACTCAATCCCTCCAGATCGAATGCCGGTAAAGGCTTGTTCAATAATTTACTCTTCAGCAGCTGTGTTTCCTCCTCACGTAAATCTTTGATCAACTTCAGTTCATTTGCCGAAGGAGCACTTACCTGTACCACCATGGGTAGTTCTTCACTTAAAAATTCAACTATTAAAAAGCCATTGTATTGCTTATCCAAAGCGTCTACCTGAGCTTGGGTCATGGTTTTACCATTCTTATCTTTGTAGATAAACATTTGCTGTGCGATTAATTCTGCAGGTATGACAATCCACAAAAAAATCAATGTCTTTATTAAACTGCCCATCAATCTGTTTTTATATTATAAACAGTTTTTTCCGGAAATTATTGCCACAAAAAAAGCCCCGACAAAATCGGGGCTTTTTCTTTTATTGAGGATTTATTTTTTCTCGGGCTCCAGTACCAAACGGATGAAATTGGCTCCGTTCAAGTATTGGTTAGCAGCAGCTTTCAGTCCTTCCGGATTGAGTTTTTTTAGTGATTCTAAATAAGTCAACACTGTTTTAGGGTCTTCGTTGTTTTGATATTGCTGACTCAGGTAACCCAACCAGTAAGCGTTTTCTTTCATCTGAACCTCTGTAGAGCGACGCTCCTCGGCAATAAATTTCTCCAAATCAAGCGCCTGTGGACCATTTTGTTTGATCTTATTGATCTCATCCATTGAAGCTGCAATTAATTTTTCAACGTTCTCCGGACCACAACCAAATGCAATGGTATAAGTGTAACGCGGCGTTGGGTACTTGCTGTAGTTTACAAAAGCACCGGGACTGTAAACGCCGCCTTCTGCTTCGCGTAAGCGCTCAATTAACTTGATTTGTAAAATCTCTCCCAAGGCCTCTAATTGATTGACATTCTCCAGGCTGTAGTCAAAATCGCCGCTTAATACCAAACGTACAGTCGATTTTGGCTCCGTGCCTTTATAGACAGTTTTTTGAATCTTTCCGGCTGGAATTTTAATGCCCAGATCCTTGGCTTCTTCCTTACGGCCTGCTGCTGGCAATCCGCCCAGGTATTGCGCCAAAAGTGGTTTGATTTTTTCTACCTCAAAGCTGCCCACAAACACAAAAGTGAAATCACCGGCATCCGCAAAGCGCTCTTTGTAAATCTCAAATGCACGGTCTAAATTAATTTGCTCCACCTTAGCCAGGCTTGGTGCGGTACGGCGATAATTGTAATTACCTAACACAGCGGCCACGGTATCGGCATAAACGCTATTCGGGTCGTTCTCCCGATTTTCCAAACCGCCTTTTTGTTGGGTGATGAACCCTTTAAAAATTTCGGCATCTTTTCGGGGCTGCGTAAAGTACAGATAGTTGAGTTGTAGGGCGGTTTCTAAATCTTTTGGAGAAGTAAATCCAGATATTCCTTCGCTACGCTCTGCGATGTAAGGAGATACAGAAACCTTTTTACCATTTAATAATTTAGGCAATTGAAGGGCATTAAACTCGCCAAGACCGCTGCTGCGTACAATGCTGGCCGCATTGCTGGCCGATTGGTAATCAGCATCGCTATAAAGTGAAGTACCACCTGGGCTATAAGCAGAGAAGCTGATTTCATCATTCTTAAACTCCGTAGGTTTTAGAATTGCTTTAACTCCATTGCTAAAAGTAATTTCAGTTACGCCCAATTCGGCAATTTTATTCTCCGAAGTAATGGTGCCGGCTTTTGGTTTAGTTGCCAGTAATGGCTTATCAGAAACCTGATCAACATAAGCTTGAATGTCAGATTTAGCTACGCTCTCAACCCAGGCATTCACTGTTGCTTCCGCAGGTAATTTGTCTTTATCCTTCTCCGGACCCATCACAATGATATCGCGGTTGGTATCGGCAATTAATTGTTTGGCCAATGCATTCACTTCGCCCAAACTGATGCCGGGAACCTGTGAGCTGGCCAATTTGTATTCATAATCGATACCTGGAGCCGCCTCTGCTTTTAAGAAATGTCTTAAATATTCGTTCACAAATGCATCTGAAGAAGTTTTATCTTTTTCTTTGAGTGCCGACTCCATCTGAATCAGATAAGACTGTTTTGCACGTGCTAACTCAGACTCGGTAAAACCAAATTTCTTGATGCGCTCTGCTTCGGTAAAGGCCGCCTTGAAACCTTTTTCCAATTCACCAGGTTTGGCTACCAGGAATAAGTTGAAAGCATCCAGTCCGGCAAGGAAACCAGAGACGCTGGCGCCTGCTTGCAAGAAGGGAGGGTTTGCTTGTTTGGTCAGTTCGCTGAAGCGAGCCTGCATCATGCGGTTAAACAAAGAACGCATGGTGCTGGTACGGTAATCGGCATCAGAGCGTATGATACTTTCCGGATGCTTGATGATCACTTGAGTAACCGTTACCGGGAACTCTTTATCAGCTACTGTAATGAATTGATTTTTACCGGTAAGCGGGATACTGTAATTGGTTCTCTTGCGAGCTTTTGCCGGTTTCTTTAGGTCTGCAAATTTAGTTTTGATGAGTTCTTCTACTTGAGCTACATCAATATCACCCACCACAATTAATGCCTGCAGATCTGGACGGTACCAGTCGGCATAAAATTGTTTAATGGTTTCTGGTTTAAAGTTTTTCAATACTTCCTCTGTACCAATTGGCAATCGGTCGGAGTACCTCGAATTGTTAAAAAGCATGGGTAAGTATTGCTGCTGCATACGCTGAGCAGCACCCTTGCCTAAACGTTTTTCTTCAATTACCACACCTCGTTCTTTCTCAATTTCTTCTACATCAAGTGTAGCATCCTGAGCCCAGTCACGCATAATTTGCATGCCGTTTTTGAAAACCTCCGGATCATCGGTAGGAATAGGCAATTGATAAACGGTTTCGTCGAAACTCGTATAGGCATTTAAGTCAGCTCCAAAACGAACACCTGCTTTTTGCAAATAATTGACCAGGGCATTTTTAGGATAATTTTTGGTGCCGTTAAAACTCATGTGCTCCATGAAATGCGCCAAACCCTGTTGGTCGTCGTTTTCTAAAATAGAGCCTGCTTTAATGGCAAGATACAGGGTAGCCCGATTTTTAGGCTCCGTATTTTTGCGGATGTAATAAGTAAATCCGTTTGACAGTTTTCCGGTTTTCACCTGAGCATCCAGTGGAATCTCAGTTTTGGATTTTTTTTGGGCATCCGCAGTTCCCGTCAGGAAAAATACGGCAGCTAAAAGGTAAATGGAGATCTTGAGTTTCATACAGAGTTTTTATTTTTTCTAAATTTCGGCATCGGCGGGAACATTTCCTATGCTTAATGCCTTTTTCTCTTTACTTTAGTTTAGATGAACAGCAGGCTGCAACTGTTACAAAGTATTTCTAGCAAATCCGAAAGAAGAATTTTGGGTTTAATGTCGGGTACATCTTTAGACGGATTAGATTTGGCCTTGTGCCGCATCAGCGGAAGCGGATTAAACACCAAAGTAGTGGTCGAGTTTGCCACTACGGTCCCCTATCCCGAGAGTTTTAAAGCAGCAATTCGTGAGGTTTTTGCCAAAGAACGGGTGATTCTCGAAAAAGTTACGTTATTAAATGCCTTCATAGGCAATCAACATGCAGATTGGGTACTGCAAACCTTGGCAAAGTGGGGAATCAAACCCAAAGATGTGGACGCAATTGCCAGTCATGGTCAAACAATTTATCATGCCCCAGTCAGACAACATCAAAAAGCAGGCTTTCCGAATGCCACACTCCAAATTGGAGATGGGGATCATTTAGCGGTTAAAACCGGGGTACTTACGGTGAGCGATTTTAGGCAAAAACACCTGGCCTCAGGTGGAGAAGGTGCTCCGCTGGCTGTTTATGGGGATGTGATTTTGTTCAGTTCAAATACCGAAAATCGGATTTTATTAAACCTTGGCGGCATCGCCAATTTCAGCTATTTACCTCAAGATGGCGATACCTCAAAAATCATTTCAAGCGATGTGGGTCCAGCCAATACCTTGATCGATGCAACCATAAGAAATCACTTTCAACTGGATTTTGACCGGGACGGAGCAATCGCTCTATCGGGAAAGGTAAACATGGAGCTATTGAACAGGCTTTTGGAACATCCGTTTTTTGATGAAGCACTGCCAAAATCTACCGGACCAGAAATGTTTAATTTGGACTGGGTAAACCAGGAAATCCAAAAACTTCATATTACTATCTCGCCTAATGACCTTGTAGCAACGCTCAGCAGACTAAGTGTAGAGGTGATTGCCCGTAGCATCCGCAACCACTTCACACTCCCCAATACCAGCATGTATGTGAGTGGCGGTGGGGCCAACAATCCTTACCTCATGAATAGCCTGAGGGAGCTTTTGCCAGATTTTAACTGTAGAAATTTAAGCGAGCTGGGTGTGCATTCAGATGCAAAAGAAGCAGTTTTGTTTGCACTGCTGGCTAATGAAACCTTGGCTGGAGAGGCATTTTCAATTGCAGGTCTTCCGGCCATCAGCTTGGGTAAAATCAGCTTCCCCACTTAAAAAACTTCTTACCATGTTATGATAGAAGAAGGCTTTTTTATTGGCTTTAATCTTTTATTTTTGCAGCATTATGGCAGAAATTAGCATCAGTAATGCAGACTGGGACCGTTTAAAAATCAAATTAAAACGGAAATACAACCATTTGAGTGAGGAAGATCTCAGCTATCAGGCCGGTCAAGAGGAAGAACTGATTCAGCGCTTAATGAAAAGAGTGAATCGGAATCGGGAATATGTGGTGTTTACCCTCAGCAAAGGTTTGGTAAATATCGACAATAACCGCCTTTAATCTTCTTCTCCATTATTGGCAGATCCGGTATATTTTCCATTGCTATCGTAGGCATTTCTACGAATAACCGGAACACCCAACATTTGATACAATTCATCCAATTGCAATAAACTACCATTGGTAAGGTTGCCCAACAACACAATGGTGATGTCCTTTTTTAGATCACGAACATAAATGTGCCTGAACCCGTGCCACCAGCCGGTGTGATACACCACTTTTTGGTTTTTCCCTTCAAATGTGCGCCAACCATAGCCGTAACTGAAATGACCTGATTTGATGGGGTTGTGGGCGGCATAAGCCGAATCTAAACTTTCTTTTTGCAACAGGCGGCCTTTTTTAAGGGCTAAATCAAATAGATGAAGGTCGTGAATAGTACTATATACTCCCTTATCTCCGGTAGGACCATCTAAAAAGTTCTGCACCACTGACCTCCGCCATACCCGATCGTGACCCACTACATCAACTGGGATTTTCTCATAAACAGTGGTCGAATAAACTTTGGTGTTTTTCATCCCAGCTGGGTCAAAAATATGTTCCTTCACAAATTCTGCAAACGTTTTTCCGCTCACCTTTTCAATAATGGCAGCCAAAACCATGTAATTGGAATTATTGTAATGAAAAACCCGGTCGGGTTTTGCATAAGGTGCCGGTTTGTGCTGCGCAATCAATTTCATCACATCCGAATTGCTCATCGGCTTCATTTTATCTTTCCAGATATCGTCGGTAAAATACACGTAGTTCATCATGCCCGAACGATGGGTTAAGAGCAAACGGATGTTAATGCCATCGTAAGGAAAATCGGGGAAAAACTCTTTGACATCCTGATCCAGCTTCAGTTTTCCCTGTTCCACCAGCATCAAAATGGCCGTTGCGGTGATGGGTTTGGTGACCGAAGCCAGTTGGAAAACAGAATTAATTTTTAAGCTATCGCGATGGAGGTAATCGGCCCAGCCTATTGCTCTTTGATAAATGATTTTTCCTTTGCGGGCAACCAGCACATTGCCATTAAATTGTCGTTTTCGATGCAATCGTTCAACAAAATCATCAATCTTTTGGTGTTCTTTACCGGGCTTGTAAACTAAAGCAAGGCTATCGTTGTAATCATCATCTGCTGTTCTCGTTAACTTATCCTGGCAGGAATTACAAGCAGTAAGTAAAGTAATGGCACATAATATAGAGAAGAGGATGGTGGTTCTGAATCGCATCTGATGGTCTAAAAAATATGGGCGGAAAATAGAAAATATCAGCGGCAAATAACAAACAGAGTTTTAAACATTTTGCAGGCCGTTCAGGCGCTTTTTGGAATAAAAAAATCTAAATTTGTGGCCTGCAAATAACACAGCATATGAGCTACAGAATAGAACAAGATACCATGGGCGAGGTACAAGTGCCCGCCGATAAATATTGGGGTGCACAAACCGAACGTTCTCGCAATAATTTTAAAATTGGTCCTGAGGCATCCATGCCGAAAGAAATCATTGAGGCTTTTGCTTACCTGAAAAAAGCAGCGGCTTACACCAATGCCGATTGCGGTATTTTATCTGCCGAAAAAAGGGATTTAATTGCACAGGTTTGTGATGAGATTCTGGAAGGAAAGTTAAACGATCAGTTCCCACTGGTGATCTGGCAAACCGGTTCGGGTACACAATCTAATATGAATGTGAACGAGGTAGTAGCCAACCGTGCTCATGTACTGCAAGGAAACAAACTGGGCGAAGGCAAAACCTTCATCCATCCAAACGATGACGTAAACAAATCTCAGTCTTCAAATGACACCTATCCAACTGCCATGCACATTGCAGCCTATAAGGCGGTGATAGAAATCACCATTCCGGGAGTGGAAAAACTGAGAAACACATTGAAGGCTAAATCAGAAGAATTTAAAGAGATTGTAAAAATTGGACGCACCCATTTGATGGATGCTACTCCTTTAACCTTGGGTCAGGAGTTTTCTGGCTATGTTTCTCAATTAGATCATGGATTAAAAGCCTTGAAGAATACGCTCGATCATTTATCAGAATTGGCACTGGGTGGAACAGCTGTAGGAACGGGCATCAACACCCCAAAGGGTTACGATGTTAAAGTAGCCGATTATATTGCCCAATTTACCAAACTACCTTTCCGGACCGCTGAAAATAAATTTGAGGCCCTGGCTGCCCACGATGCCATTGTGGAAACGCATGGCGCCCTCAAACAGCTTGCAGTAGCCTTGATGAAAATTGCCAACGACATCCGCATGATGGCTTCCGGCCCTCGTTCTGGTATTGGAGAAATTTTTATCCCCGAAAATGAGCCGGGATCTTCGATTATGCCGGGCAAAGTAAACCCCACTCAAAATGAAGCCATGACCATGGTTGCGGCACAAGTGATGGGCAACGATGTAGCCATCAGCGTAGGTGGATCAAACGGGCATTATGAATTAAATGTTTTCAAACCGATGATGGCCGCTAATTTCCTGCAATCTGCCCGTTTAATTGGCGATGCTTGTGTTTCTTTTAACGATCATTGCGCCATCGGAATTGAACCGAATTATGATGGGATTAAAAAACATGTCGATAATTCATTGATGCTGGTAACTGCATTAAATCCACATATTGGTTACGAAAACGCTGCAAAAATTGCCAAAAAAGCACATAAAGAGAATAAATCGCTTCGCGAAGCAGCTTTGGAACTTGGCTTGCTGACCAATGAACAATTCGATCAGTGGGTGCGCCCCGAAGACATGATTGGTGGCTTAAAATAAAGATGCGTATCCGATTCCTAATTTTCATATGGATAGCCTTTGCGCTCACAGCTTGTAAATTCAACCCGAACTTACAAGACAAGGGGAGTGATTTGGTGCAGGGAAAATGGGAGGAAATTCCCTTGGCTTACCAGGATGAACTCTTGCAATACACCCAGCACCAGTTTTCATTCAGCTGCGACTCCTTCTATGTCCAAATGAATACCTCAGCCAAGGCAAATACCTATCCGGATAGCTGTTTTAATGGCGGAAATTGGGAGGAGTATGCCAAAGGTACCTATCGAAAAAGCAACGACACCCTTTATCTGAACGGAACCTTCACCAAGTCTAATTGGAAACAAAAAATTTCAGGCTGTTACCGTATCGGGCAATACCTCGAAGCGCTTATCATTGAGAAAAGAGTGCAAGACACGCTTTATTTTAAAAGTTTAACACGCCATACTCCTTTGAAATTGAAATTATTGGAAAGTTTAGTGTGTAAACCCAAACCCTTAAATTGAACGCATGAAAAATCAGATTTTCAAAAAAATAAGCCTGCTGAGCCTTTACGTCTGCCTGCCATTAATCAGTTTGGCTTGGGGTCAGCTCGGTCACCGGGTGGTAGGGCAAATTGCCGAGAATCATTTGAACCCCAAGGCCCGTTTGGCGGTAAAAAACATTTTGGGGCACGAGACTTTGGCCATGAGTGCCAATTGGGCCGATTTTGTGAAATCAGACAAGGCATTCGACTACTTGTATAACTGGCATTTCATCAATCTGGATGGTGGCTTAACCACAGCCGAACTTCAGAAATTTTTAAAAGCCGATACGGCGGTAAATGCACATACCAAAATTGCTTTTTTAACTAAAGAGTTGAAGAAAAAAGAGCTAGCCAAAGACAAAAAAGTAATGTATTTACGCATTTTAGTGCATTTGGTGGGCGATATTCATCAACCTATGCACACCGGGCATCGGGAAGATAAAGGTGGGAACGACATTAAGTTGAGCTGGTTTGGTAAGTCGAGTAACCTGCACAGCATTTGGGATTCAGAGTTAATCGAAAGCCAGGAATTGAGTTATACGGAATATGCAAAATCCATCAACCCGAGCACAGCAAAACAAAGAGCTGCTTGGCAAAAAGATCCACTGAGTATCTGGATAGCAGAATCTTATCAAATTGCCAGCAAATTATACAGCGGTGTAAATATGGGCGACAAATTATCTTACCGCTATATCTACGATCACCTGGGCACTGCAAATGAACAATTGTTAAAAGGGGGCGTCAGATTAGCCGGGGTGCTGAATGAGATTTTTGGCAGCTAAACAATCATGAAAATTTTAATGGTTTGCCTCGGCAATATTTGCCGATCACCGCTGGCACATGGTGTGATGGATCACCTCGTTCAAGAAAATGAATTAAACTGGGAAATCGATTCTGCGGGTACCGGTAACTGGCATGTGGGCAGTCCACCCGACCAGCGCTCCATAGCGGTAGCAAAGGCTCACGGCATAGATATCTCCGAGCAAAGGGCCCGGCAAATTCAAGTTGCAGATTTTGAAGTTTTTGATCACATCCTGGTAATGGATGAAGAAAATCTAAAAAATGTGCTTGCTCTGGCACCCAAAACAGTACATCGAGAGAAAGTACAATTATTATTAGGAAACGAAATAGTACCTGACCCCTATTGGGATAATAATTTGTTTGAGCCTGTATTCCAAATGGTGCAAAAGGCCTGCATAGCTTTCATCCATCAACAGCAAGAAAGCGGCGCCAATAGCTAATTTTACTAACTTTGAAACATGGCCATCCAAAAACCATCCATTCCAAAAGGTACACGCGATTTTTCGCCCCAAGAAGTAGTGAAGCGAAATTTTATTTTCGATACCATTAAGGCTGTTTTTCGCAAATATGGCTACCAGGAAATCCAGACCCCAACCATGGAAAATCTGGATACGCTGACTGGTAAATATGGCGAGGAGGGAGACCAATTGATTTTCAAAATCCTGAATTCAGGTGATTATTTATCAAAATTAAATCTAGATCAACTACAAACCACCACTTCTAAAACTCTTACACCTAGGATCTCAGAAAAAGCACTTCGTTACGACCTTACGGTGCCTTTTGCACGTTTTGTGGTGATGCATCAGAATGAGATCAACTTGCCATTTAAAAGGTTTCAGATTCAACCGGTATGGCGTGCCGACCGTCCTCAAAAAGGACGCTATCGCGAATTTTATCAGTGCGATGCCGATGTGGTAGGCTCAGAAAGTTTATTGAACGAGGCTGAGTTTGTGCTGATCTACCAAGAAGCATTATCCAATCTTGGGTTGAAGGACTTTACCATCAAGATCAATAACCGCAAGATACTATCCGGTATTGCCGAAATTATTGGTAAACCGGAATTGATCGTGGATATGACGGTAGCCATTGATAAATTAGAGAAAATCGGATTGGATGGTGTCGTGAAAGAGTTGCTGGAAAAAGGTTTCCGTGAAAGCGATATTGAAAAATTAAAACCAATCATTGAGCTTTCTGGCAGCAATGAGGCCAAAATTCAAAGTCTGAAATCGGTTCTATCCTCTTCAACAACTGGTTTAAAAGGTATTGAAGAAATCGAAAAAATATTCAACTATACTGAGCAACTCCAAATTGAAGACTCCAAATTGAAGACGCTTCAACTTGAACTCGACATCACTCTTGCTCGTGGCCTCAATTATTATACCGGTGCCATTTTTGAAGTAAAGAGCAACGAAGTGGCCATGGGCAGCATCGGTGGCGGTGGCCGCTACGATGACCTCACCGGTATGTTTGGCTTGAAAGATCTGACCGGAGTGGGGATTTCTTTTGGCGCCGACCGTATTTATGATGTGATGGAAGAGCTGCAACTTTTCCCCGACAATGCCGGTGAGAGTACCAGAGTCCTCATCAGTAATTTTGATGAAACTGCCGAGACCTACGCACTGCCTTTGTTGAGTGCTTTGCGTAGAAACGGAGTAGCTGCCGAGCTTTATCCCACAGCAGCCAAACTGAAAAAGCAACTGAGTTATGCAGATGCCAAAAAAATCTCTTACGTTATTTTAATTGGCAGCGAGGAGATGGAATCGGGTTTATTGAGTCTAAAAAATATGCAAAGCGGCGAACAGCAAAAACTCGATATTGCTGCCATTATCCAGCTGCTGAACTCCTAATATTTTCTCTTTCAAGATCATATTTAGCTTTAATAATTTATTATCTTTAAGCAAGGGAGCTTGGATTTTTAATCGATTTTCCCGATTAACACTACCATGAAATTGATTTTAGCACCCAACAGCCTGAATAATGCTATTGGTGACGTTGAAGAAATGGGAAACCTTGTTGTTTGTCCCATTGAGGCACAATATTCTGTTGTAGCCCTGCGTTTTATTTGGCATTGAATCCAGAAGAAGCTTGCTAAAATCTGATGGTTGAAAATTAGTCTGTTTTACAGACAAAGGCAACAACATGAAAAACATCCTTATGAAAAACAGCTATTATTTAATTGGGCTACTCTGCCTGTTCAATTTATCAACCTACAGCCAGGTGTTAAGCACGACTAAGGGAGAAATTACTTTTTTCTCCAATGCGCCGCTCGAAGACATCAGTGCAAAGAACAGCCGTGTAATTTCTATGCTCAATATAGAAAGCAAGGAATTGGTGGTTCGGGTACCCATCAACCAATTTGAATTCCCCAATAAACTCATGCAAAGGCATTTTAATGAAAACTACCTCGAGAGCGAAAAATATCCTTACGGAACCTTCAAGGGAAAAATTGCAGAGAATATTGATTGGGGGAAAGCGGGTAGTTATGAAGCCAATGCCACCGGCATTTTAAACATACATGGCGTAGATCAAAAACGAACCCTCCGCGGCAAATTGATCATCGGAGCAGATGGCAGCATTCAAATAAATACGAAATTTATAATAGCCCTGGCCGACCACGACATTGAAATACCTAAATTAGTTTTCAATAAAATAGCAGAGAAGATTGAGGTGAGTAGCTCTTTTAACTACCAGCCCTTCAAAAAATAATTTGAAAAATTAGCGCTTATTTATTCATTTTTGAAGAAGCTAATCTTCATCGATGAAAACTTTTACCATTGGCTCAGCCCCTCTTTCTATTCAAGTCATCAAATCTATTATTGAGCAAAAAACAAAGCTGAATCTCAGTGAAAATGCAATTACATCCATTAAAAATTGCAGGAATTTCCTGGATCAGAAAATGGCAAGGAGCGAAGAGCCGGTTTATGGGATCAATACCGGCTTCGGCTATTTGCAGAACGTACGCATTGCCGATGAAGACCTAAGCCAATTACAACATAATTTATTGCGCTCACACGCCTGCGGAACGGGCGATTTGGTTCCAAAGGAGATCATCAAGTTGATGTTACTCCTTAAAATTCAATCCTTATCTTATGGGAATTCGGGGGTAGATATCAGCACAGTAGAGCGCTTAACTGAGTTTTATAATCTGGATGTTTTACCGGTGGTTTACACACAAGGTTCATTGGGTGCATCTGGCGATCTATCGCCCCTGGCACATGTTAGCTTACCATTAATTGGAGAGGGCGAAGTATGGATAGGAAAGGAAAAAGTACCAGCAAAAGTCACGTTGGAAAAGCTGGGTCTTAAACCCCTGCACTTGAAAAGCAAAGAAGGTTTAGCCTTGATCAACGGAACCCAATTCATGTCGGCTTATGGGATCTACATCCTAATGAAAGCGGAAAAATTATCGAGTTGGGCCGATGTAATTGGTGCGATTTCGGCAGATGCCTTTAACTGTCGAATTGATCCTTTCAAACCTGCCAGTCATCAAATACGCCCTCACCACGGACAAGTGGCAACTGCCGAAAAATTGCATGCTTTACTTTCCGGAAGCGAGCTGATGAAACAAGCCAATAAGCAGGTACAAGATCCTTATTCTTTCCGCTGCATGCCACAGGTGCATGGAGCAAGTAAGGATACCCTGAATTATGTGAGATCGGTGTTTGAAACAGAAATCAATTCGGTAACCGATAATCCAAACGTTTTTCCTGATTTAGATGAGATCATTTCGGCTGGTAATTTTCATGGGCAGCCGCTAGCATTGGCCTTAGACTTTTTATGCATCGCCCTGGCAGAATGGGGCTCCATTTCAGAGCGTCGTACATTTCAACTCATCTCCGGACAGCGAAACCTGCCGGCATTTTTGGTAAAGGAGGCCGGACTAAATTCAGGTTTGATGATTCCTCAATATACCGCAGCGGCCATCGCCAGTGAAAACAAACAATTGAGTACACCGTCTTCGGTAGATTCGATTGTTTCGAGCAACGGACAAGAAGATCATGTGAGTATGGGTGCAAACGGTGCCGTAAAATGCTTAAAAGTGGCGCTTAACCTGGAACGGATATTAGCAATTGAATGTTTAAATGCCTGCCAGGCCATGGAGTTCAGGAGACCTTTGAAAACTGCTCCTGATTTAGAAAAAATAATTGCCAGTTATCGAAAATTGGTTCCAGCAAATACACAAGATCGAGTACTAGCTCCAGATATCGAAAAATCCATTGAATTTTTGCAGAGCTACCCGATTTAATTGGGCACTTAACGATTAGAAACAATCAAAAGGTTTAAATCTTTGTGTGGGATTTTAAAGCGTTCGGATAAATCGGCATTGGTTAATTGGCCCTGATAAAGGTAAACAGCATTTCTTATTCCGGGTTTGTCCCAAACCACGTTCATTAATCCGCCCATTTCACCAATATCCAATAAAATTGGAGTGAAAATATTGGTTAGTGCATAAGTAGCAGTTCTGGCCACCCTCGATGCAATATTGGGCACACAATAATGAATTACATCATACTTCCGAAACACCGGTTCGGTATGATTGGTTACACTGGACGTTTCAAAACATCCTCCCTGATCAATACTTACATCAATAATGACCGAGTTGGGTTTCATTTTGCTTACCGTTTCTTCGGTAACCAGGCATGGGCTCCTACCATGGCTGGCACGGATGGCGCCAATGGCCACATCGCAAGAACAAATTGCTTTTTGCAATACAATGGGTTGAATGACCGAAGTGAACACCCGTGCCCCTACATTGTTCTGCAAACGGCGAAGCCGATAAATGGAACTATCGAACACTTTGACTTCAGCACCCAGGGCTAAGGCAGTTCTGGCAGCGTATTCGCCAACAGTACCTGCCCCTAAAATCACGATTTCGGTT
>CANHCS010000016.1 GCA_947459195.1 Sphingobacteriaceae bacterium | reverse complement strand
GGAGAGGTGCCTGAGAGGCCGAAAGGAACAGTTTGCTAAACTGTCGTACTGGTAACGGTACCGCGGGTTCGAATCCCGCCCTCTCCGCCATCAAAACAAATAAATCCGAATTTATTTGTCTAGAGCCGCAAAAATCCTATTTTTGCAAACCTTCGTAAGAAGCTCGGGGTGTAGCGTAGCCCGGTATCGCGCCACATTTGGGATGTGGAGGTCGTAGGTTCGAATCCTGCCACCCCGACGAAAAAGCCCTTAAGTAATTAAGGGCTTTTTTAATTGGATAAAACTGATTTTTTAAATCTGTTTCGATTTTTTACTTTTGCAAAGCTTTGCCTCCATAGCTCAGCTGGATAGAGCAACGGTTTTCTAAACCGTGGGTCACAGGTTCGAATCCTGTTGGGGGTACCAAAACCGGAATAATCTATTCCGGTTTTTTCATTTTCTCACAAATTTAGTGCTCAGCTCCTCCGAACCATTATTTAGCTTGATGACATAAACCCCAGGCTTGAGGTTCGATAAGTGCTTATTGAGCAGTTCTGATAAACTTGCTATTTCTCCAGTTCCTTTCAAAACCACCTTGCCATCAAAATCTGAAATGATCATGTTCCAATAGATTTGAACATTGTTATCATCTAAAATGGTGAAATGAATTTGATCTGATGCAGGGTTAGGATATAGCTTTAGCTTTCTGTTGCTCTTGTCAGATAATTCCACAATGATGACCTGGCTGTAGATGCTGTTTCCTTGCTGATCAACTATTTTTAATCTGTAATAATTCGTGTTTGCTAGAGTGTTTGGATCCATTCCTTCATATTGCTGTGGTACATCACTATTCCCTTTACTGTTAATTTTTAAAATCTCCTGATAGGTATTCCCATCATAGCTCTTTTCAAGTGAAAAATAGTTGATTTGCTGCTCCATTGCAGTTTCCCATTTCAACACAATTTTGTTTAACTGATTTATAGCTTTGAAATAATTGAGTTTATATAAGGGACTCTGTGAAATGTTACCCTTCAGCGGCTCCGTTTTAAAAAAACCGATTACACTGGAAGTGATGGCCATATCAATCACATTGAATTCACTCATACCTACATTGGAAGAGATGCCATAAAAACGTCTTAATGCCGGATAGGGGTCAGTTATGTCTTCTCCGGCAGGGTAGAGATTGGCTGTACTTTGAACTGCAAAATCGTATGGATTACTCATATTTAAGTGCGCACTTGGACCGTAAATTGGGATTCCTGGTACAGGTTCCTGGCTTCCATCGTGTCGCGATGGGTGGTGTAGTGGATCCATCGGATATTTGCTTCCTAAACCGGTAACATAAGTCATGTTTTGCGGGTTATTTCCAAGTTGTACATCCAAACTTAAAAGCGCATTCTTTTTGTATTTTTCTAATCCGGTCAAATAATAGGCCATGATCAGATCCCAAGAATATCGGCTCGATTGTCCGTAGGCTCCCCATCCCAAAAATACTAGTACATCTAAGCGACAAGCACTACGGTAATAATTACTCTCAATTCGCGGGGAGAGGGTATTTTCGGCATAATTAACAATGGCCTGTTTGATGCTGGTCACTTTATTTTCATCAACAGGATAATTGGTGGTAGCATATGCTAGTGAAGCAGCTATTTGATGATGCTGAAATGGATTCCATCCCCAAAATGGAGGGTGTTTTGACCAATAATCATCAAATAAATTCCTAAAATTCAGGTCTCCGGTAGATTTGTATAATTCGGCAGCGGCCCAAGCCCTTTCATCCTGATCACCTTCTGGATCGGGATAATCGCCCCCACCCATTCCAGCCGGTCCTGGGTCATAACCACCAGCCGGAGCAGCATCTGGGTGTGCCAATAAAAAGTTCATGGCTTGTTTAGCTTGGTTCAGGCATTGATCGGCAAAATTTGGTAAAAAAGGCTTGAATATGCGGTTTGCCATGGCCATGATGGCGGCAAACTGTCCGGTTGTATTGGTGGTTTTTTCTGAGATGTACCTCATGCCCAAATCATCATCGGGCATGGTGTTAGGCCAGTTAATTGTTGTTATTCTTTCATAAACCCCTCCATCGGCCGCTTGCATTTTTAGCAGCCAGTTCAGCTCATGTTTCGCTTCATCCAAAATATCTGGAATGCCATTGCCGCTTTCGGGCAAATTCAATTCACCATCAGCAAATTTTTCGGGATAGAACTGATAGATTGTGAGTAAATAGTACAATGCAGAAAGTCCGGGAGTGGCATATTTCCCATAATCTCCGGCATCGTGCCAACCCATCGGCATGGGGATATATTGATGAATAGGCTCCCCGTTATAAAGACTCGACTTTAACCAGGAATCATGAGAATAACCGTCATTCAAATGACATTCACCATGGCTCCATTTCGGATCTGCAAAAGGCTCTTTGAGTGTAGTTCCACATCTTTGATAAAACAAACCCCTGGCGGTGGTGTAATATGCAGCATCTAAAACACGATCTGATATTTCAAAATCGTAAGAGCGGCCAATTCCTGGAACATAAACGTAATATTTCCCCGGGGTATAAAAACTACTGAAATCACAATCGAAGATTAATTCACCACTTAGTTTTGGGTCGCTTCCCCTGAAATCTGGTGTGCTACTTAAAACCACTTCGTCTGTATCTGATTTTTTGAGTTGGAAATTGGGTGCGCTCACCGGCATTTCACCGGCATCTCCCAAATAGTTTCCGATATAAGCATATTTTGGAGCCCAGTTAAAATAGCCTACTTGATTTACCTTCACAGAGTGATTGATCAATTGTAGATCGTTGAATTGGAATGCTATTTTTTGTGGAGCATTGAAGCTATTTCCGGCAGGATCTTTCACGTTATTGATGGTGATGGTGTAGTTTTTGTTGTTTTTCAGTTTTTTACTGAGCACCAGGAAAATTTCATTCTTCAACATTGGATTGGTGGAATAATCCGGAAAATCTCTCACAAAAAAATGACGTCCTATTTTGCCTGGAAACTGAGGAAAGCTGAATTCAGGATCGTCGGTGCTGGTGATGTTGTAGTTAAATACTTGTAAAACATCATTCATGTCATAGCGTCCGCTGATATTCAATTTAATCACCTGATTGGACAATAAATTGATCGAATCGACCTTATTCGCTTCTGTATCAAATGCGATTAACTCGTCTACATAAAAATTAAACAAGTTATCAGAAGTGGTTTCAAATCGAATATTCTCTACGCTATGGAGTTGATATTCTGCAGTTTTTAATAATTGAGTTGGGATTTTAACCAGTTTATATTGAGCATCTGCCGGACCGTTCTCTACATAAGGAGCAACATCGACCATCTGGCTACTATGAGGCCAGCCAGTTAATCCAATTTTGAGGTTTGCTCCAACCAGCTCACTTTTCAAGTAAAATCTGATCTCGTTATGTGCAGACAAGTCCACCCGCCATTTATCTTGGCATTTAAGATTGATAATTCCCGGTTTCCAATTGTTGATAGTTCCCTTAAAAGCCCATTGCCCTGCATACGGACCGGAATTATCGGCGGTGCCATTATTAAAAATGCAGTTAGCAATGTTAGGAGTTTCACCATTCCATAATGGTAAATTTTGTGATTTTGCACAAAGGGTGCACAAAAATAATAGGGTTAAATTGATGATATTTTTCATAGTTAGGTTTCATTACCCTAACTAAATATCAATACTTAAGAAATTGTTTTATTTCTTATAAAGAAAATTTATAAACATTAAAATATTTATCCGAAGAACAAATAACTCACGAAAATGGCGGCTATCACACCGAAAAGATCAGCCAATAAACCGGCACTGATGGCATAACGCGTTTTTTTGACGCCCACAGAACCAAAATACAATGCCACGATATAAAAGGTGGTATCGGCTGAACCTTGAAAAACACAGGATAACCTGCCCACAAAAGAGTCGGGGCCGAAGGTTTTCATTGAATCGAGCATCATGGCTCTTGAACCTGAGCCGCTGAGTGGTTTCATGAGCGCAACTGGTAGTGAATCGGTAAATCGGGTATCGATGTTTAAAAAAGAGAATCCCCACTTAAATCCCTCAACTACATAGCTTAAAGCTCCTGAATTTCTGAGTACACTAATGGCAGCCAGCATGGCCACCAGATAAGGAATGATTTTGATAGATGTTTCAAAACCACCTTTAGCACCTTCGATAAACGATTCAAAAACATTTACCTTTTTACGGATGGCACCCAAGATAAAGGTAACAGGGATGGCAAACAACAATACATTGCTGATCACTTTAGAAACTTCACTGATCTGTTCTTTACTGAGATAGGCTGTGAAATACCAAACCAACAAGGAGATAAAAGCAATTAATCCCAATAACCAGGAAATGATAACTCGATCCCAAAGATTGATTTTTTGCCAAATAGACACAATGAGCATGGCTGCAATGGTTGCAACAAAAGTGGCAATGATGCAGGGGATGAAAATATCGGTGGGGTCTTGTGCACCCATGATGGCCCTTTGTGCAATAATTGAAATTGGTAAGATGGTTAAACCCGATGTATGCAACACCAGGAACATGATTTGAGCATTTGATGCAGTTTCCTTTTGTGGATTTAGTTCTTGCAATGTGCCCATTGCTTTTAAGCCCAATGGGGTAGCAGCGTTATCCAAACCAAGCATGTTGGCAGAAAAGTTCATCATCATTTGTCCGCTGGCCGGGTGATTTTCAGGCACTTCCGGGAACAAACGACTGAAAAAGGGACCAACTATTCTTGATAAAAAATTGATAGCACCCGCTTTTTCACCAATATTCATGATACCTAACCAAAAAGCCATGGTACCTACCAAGGGCAGGGCAATGTCCATCACCGAGGTTTTGGTACTATCGAATAATCCTTCCACTAGTAATTTAAAGATCTCGGTATCGCCGAAAAAAATGAGTTTAATGAGGGCAATGCCAAAGGCAATGATGAAGAAGGAGATCCAGATGTAATTTAAGGCCATGAATTGATTTAAGGTGGAACTAAAATACAAAAGCCTCCATTTTTTGGAGGCTTTTGTGGATTATTTTTTACCAGACTTGGCTTTTTGTTGCTGTTGTGCCTGACGCATGTAATCTTCCATGCGTTGCTGGAATTTTGATTTTTTCTTTTCTGATTCAGGTTTTTTCTTGTTCTCCTGAATTTTAGCATGAATTTTCTCGTCGTCTACAAATTGACGAATCATGAACTGCTGACCAAAAGTTAATAAGTTGGCCAGGAAATAATAGTAGTTCAAGCCGGTTGGGTAACTGTTCAATACCCCGAAGAAAATAATTGGCATGATGTAACCAATGTATTTCATTTGCCCGGTAGCACCGCTGATCTGGTTATTGAAATAGGTATAGATCAGGGTAGAAGCGGTCATCAATACGCACATCAAACTGATGTGGCTGCCTAAAAATGGAATGTTGAATCCGAATTTAAAAAAGGCATCATAGGTCGACAAATCATCCATCCACAAGAAACTCTGCTGACGCAAATCGAACAGGTTAGGGAAGAAGAAGAAGAATGCCATGATGATGGGTAATTGTAAGATCATCGGTAAACAACCACCCAATGGATTCACTCCGGCTTTTTTGTATAGTTTGAGGTATTCTTGTTGTAAAAGGGTTGGATTATCTTCTCCTACTTTGGCTTTGATCTCGTCCATTTCTGGCTTCAAAATTCTCATTTTGGCCATCGATAAATAAGATTTATAGGTTAATGGGAATAAAACCACTTTTAATAAGATGGTCAATACCAAAATGATCAATCCATAGCTCCAGTTGAATCCGGATAGGAAATCAAAAACAGGAATCACCACATATCTGTTGATGTATTTGAGCGGACCCCAACCCAAATCAACTAAGCGTTCCAGGTCGTAGCCTTGAGCTTGCAGCGTTTGGAATTTATTTGGCCCGAAATAGAAGGCAAGTGGATATTCATTATTCTGCCCTTTATTAATCGGTAATTCTAACTGGGCACTGTATGATTTTACAATTCCTAGTTGTGCTTGCGTTTTTACAGAAAGTTTCGCTTTCTCAAATCCATTTTTCGCGATTAAAGCATTGGAGAAGAAATGTTGCTTAAATGCAACCCATTGGATTTTGCCATCGGTATACTCTTCTTCGTCATCTTCGCTTACGCTCAAATAATCCACATCCTCACCAATGGGTTGGAAATAGGTAGTTGAATAACGCTGTTCGCTGGCTAAATCTTTTTCTTTTTGATTCAGCGTGGTTTGCCAGTTGAGGCTAAGTTGCTGCTGGTTAGTCGGTAAGATACCCTCCAAGCCTTGGGTTTTGATTTGTAAACCCAATTGATAAGAATTTTTATCTAATTGATAAACATAGTCGATGAAACGGTTTTCATCGTAGGCCAGTCTGAGGGTAAGAGATTGTTGACCAGAAGAGGCAATTGTTTCGAAATATAAATCGTTGGTATTGATTTTTGTACCTGCCGTGCTGAACATCAATCCAAACTGATTTTGTTCGCCCGAAAACATGATAAGCGGTTTGCCATCAGAAGTTTTGAACCCTTTCAATTCTACAGAGCTTACTTTAGCACCCTTGTTATTAATTAAAATTCTAATGAGTTCATTTTCAAGGACAATTTCTTGTTCCGTTCCTTGGAAAGCTTTTCCAAATGGGCCCTTTACTAATGTTGTATCCGGGGCTTTTTGAACAGTTTTGATGGCTGCAGTTCCGGCAGCTTTTTTGGCGGGTTGCGAATTCAATCTTGCGATCGAATCTTGAACCAGTTTTTCTCTTTTTATCTCTTCTTCAGAAGGTTTCATCAAAAAGGTGGAACCTACCAAAATCACCAGGATCAAGAACAGACCCCAAAATGTATTTCTATCCATGTTTAAATATTTCGAATGGGCTTAGGCTATTTTTTATGACTATGGGCCAAAGCTGCGGCGACAAAGTTAACAAAAAGCGGATGAGGATTAGCCACTGTTGATTTTAATTCGGGATGGAACTGAACTGCCACAAAATAGGGGTGATCTTTCAGTTCTACAATCTCTACCAAATTATTTTCAGGATTGATCCCTGAAGCAATCATGCCTGCCTTTTCATATTGGTTTAAAAAGGCATTATTGAATTCGTAACGGTGACGGTGGCGCTCGGCAATTTTTGTTTTACCATAAATGCTTGCGGCTTTGGTTCCTTTTTTAATATCGCATGCATAAGATCCCAAACGCATGGTACCACCCTTGTTCTTGATTTTTTTCTGTTCCTCCATCATGGAGATCACCGCATTTTTGGTATCTGGGTTCATTTCGGTGCTGTGGGCGTCTTTCAATCCCAAAACGTTTCTTCCAAACTCAATTACGGAACATTGCATCCCCAAACAAATACCGAAAAATGGGATTTGATTTTCTCTGATGTATTTAATTGCTTCAATCTTACCTTCAATACCTCGGCTACCAAATCCTGGAGCAACCAGCACCCCATCTAATCCGGCTAACTTTTCATTTACATTTTCGGCTGTAATACTCTCAGAATGAATGCACTTTACCCTCACCTTGCACTCATTTTTTGCACCGGCGTGGATAAATGCCTCATTAATCGATTTATAAGCATCAGGAAGTTCAACATATTTACCAACTAATCCAATCTTTACTTCTGCGGTTGGATTTTTAAGTCGGCCTAAGAAATCTTTCCAGCTTTCTAAATCTGGCTCTCCTTTGCTGGCCAGTTTTAATTTTTTTAAAACTATACCATCCAGGTTCTCTTTACGCATCAATAATGGCACATCGTAAATGGTGCTGGCATCAATTGATTCGATCACCGCATTTCTTTCCACATTACAGAACAGTGCAACTTTTTTCCGGATTTCAGCCGAGAGGTGATGCTCTGTACGGCAAACTAAGATATCTGGTTGTACACCATACTCCAATAATAGTTTAACAGAGTGTTGTGTAGGCTTCGTTTTTAATTCGCCAGCAGCTGCTAAGTAAGGAACCAGTGTTAAATGAATCACCAAACTGTTGTTTTGTCCCAATTCCCAACGCAATTGTCTTACTGCTTCTACATAAGGTAGTGATTCAATATCTCCTACGGTGCCACCCAATTCCGTAATCACGATGTCGAAATTGCCGCTCTCACCTAGGATTTTCATATTCCTCTTGATCTCATCGGTGATGTGCGGAACCACTTGCACGGTTTTGCCTAGATAAGCACCTTCACGTTCTTTGTTAATTACATTTTGGTAGATACGTCCGGTGGTGATGTTGTTAGCTTGAGACGTAGGTACGTTGAGGAATCTCTCATAATGACCCAAATCCAAGTCGGTTTCGGCTCCATCTTCCGTTACATAGCATTCTCCATGCTCGTACGGGTTGAGCGTTCCCGGATCAATATTGATATAAGGATCGAATTTTTGGATCGTTACCCGGTAACCTCTGGCCTGTAAAAGTTTAGCTAATGAAGCAGAAATAATGCCTTTTCCTAATGACGATGTAACGCCTCCCGTAACAAAAATGTATTTAGTCATGATGTGGTTTGATGGAATTTTTAGCTTCAAAAAATGCTAAATTGATTCCTTTTGTACGGGATTCAAAGGTAGTTATTTTTTGGTTTTCGTTTCTATTTGTTGAGAAATTTGACTTTGTGGATAAAGGAAATTGGTTCACAGTCATGAGTATGGAGTTGGGAGTATTCTTTTCATTAGATTTCTAAACCCAACAGGGCTATTTCCATTGTTATAATTGTCCCACTAATCAATTCTCAGTACTCACATTTAAGCCGTATCTTTGAAAAATTTTTTAAACAAACAAATTGACTTTTAGCGATTTTAATTTTCATCCTGATTTAGAAGAGGGATTATTGAGCATGGGGTACAAAACCCCAACACCCATTCAGAAGGAATCTATTCCACTTATATTACAGAAGAATGATTTAATTGCCTGTGCACAAACCGGCACCGGCAAAACCGCTTCTTATTTATTGCCAATTTTACATCAAATTGCGCAAACCGATAAAAAATACATCAATACGCTCATTTTGGCTCCAACCAGGGAGCTTGCCCAGCAAATAGATCAACAGGTTGAAGGTTTGGCTTATTTTACAGGAATCAGCTCAATTGCTGTTTACGGCGGGGGAGATGGTGCCATCTACGAAACGCAGAAAAGAGCTTTGAGAGAAGGGGTTGACATTGTAATTGCTACGCCTGGGCGTTTAATTGCTCATTTAAGTTCCGGAGCGATTAATCTGGATCATTTGCAACACTTGGTATTAGACGAGGCCGACCGCATGCTCGACATGGGTTTCAGCGACGATATCATGCGGATCATTTCTTACTTGCCTAAGCAACGACAAACACTCTTGTTCTCGGCAACCTTTCCGCCAAAGATCCGTTCGTTGGCCAATGCCATTTTACAAAATCCGGTGCAGGTCAATATTGCCATCTCTAAACCAGCGGAAGGGATTACACAACAAGCTTATCTCACACACGATCATCAAAAGCTGCCGCTTATTACCAGTTTATTAAAAGATAAAACTTACCAGAGCGGCATCATTTTTTCTTCTACTAAAGATAAGGTGAAAGAACTCGACAGGGCTTTGAGAAAGACCGGAATTGTAGCCAAAGCTTTTCATTCTGATTTAGATCAAGATGAAAGAGAAAGTTTATTGAATGCATTCAGGGCTCGTCAATTGCCTTTTTTAATAGGTACTGATGTGTTATCGAGAGGAATTGATGTAGAAGGAATCGAGTTGGTACTCAATTACGATGTGCCGCCCGATCCAGAAGATTATATACACCGCATTGGTCGTACTGCAAGGGCAGCAACTACCGGAACGGCTATCACTTTTGTGAATGAACGTGATCAGCGCCGATTTTTTACCATCGAAAATTTAATCGGTAAAGAGATTCAGAAAATCAATCTCCCGGAGGAACTGGGTGAGGGGCCTCTGTACCAGCCTGAAAAGAAGGTTCACCACAATCATAGGAATAACAATTGGAGAAAGAAGAAATCGGGTCCTGCTCGGTCTTCTAAATCTTGATTTCAATCAAAATAAATTTCATTGTGGAGCGTTTAATAGTTTAAAACCTAAAACGTTCACAATGAAAAAGTCATTTTATCTTCTTTTATTATTGATTTTAGTTAATTTTTCTGCTGCATTTGCGCTTGAGAATGAAAAATTTGTTGGTGATAGGTCTGCCGTTTCGACCTACGAGAAGGATCGCATACAGCAAATAGAATCGCGAATTCTGGAGATCAAGTCAATGGATAAGTCGAAACTCAGTTCACAGGAGCGTAAAGCACTCAGAAAAGAAATTCAGCAGATGAGAAAGGAGATGAAAGGCTTTACTTCAGGCGGTGTTTATTTGTCTGTTGCAGCCATTATCATCATTATTTTGGTGCTGATTCTGATCATTTAATTCCCAGCAGACAGCTTTTTAATCAAGATTTCCAAATCTTCTGGTGTATCTACTGCCAGTGTTTCCAGTTCGGTGACTAAGGTGTGGATCTTTAAGCCGTTCTCTATCCAGCGAAGCTGTTCTAAACTTTCTGCCTTTTCAAGATCGGAAACCGGCAATTGGGTGATGTTTCGTAAAGTTTGGCTACGATAAGCGTAAATGCCAATGTGCTTATAAAAAGTATGGTGTTCCAGCCAGTCTGATGGAGGAATTCCTCTCAAATGTGGGATGGTCTCTCTGCTAAAATAAATCGCTTCACCTCTGTTATTACAAACGACCTTGGGGATATTCTGATTGAATAATTCTTCTTCCGTGCTGATCTTTTTGATTAGTGTAGCTAATTCTACTTCATTTTCTGAGATCTTTCCGCCCAACAGGTCGATTTGTTTAGGATCGATCAAGGGTTCATCTCCTTGTATGTTGATGCAGGCCTCAAAATCGGAAAATTGTAACATCACCTCTGCACAACGATCGGTTCCGCTTCGGTGAGCAGCGCTCGTCATGACCGCCTTTCCTCCAAAACTGGAAACATGCTCCAGAATTCGTTCATCGTCGCTTGCTACCACCACCTGGCTCAGGGTGTGTGATTTACTTGCTTGTTCGTAAACACGTTGAATCATGCTTTTGCCGAAAATATCAGCAAGCGGTTTACCCGGAAACCGGGTGGAAGCATATCGAGCAGGAATAACCCCTAAAATTTTCATGGTGAGGGTGGGGTTTTAGATTAATTTTTTAAAAAAGACCGTGAATCTCTCTTTCAATACGTTGAATGATCAATCCCAAATCTTCCGGATTATTGGCAAAGTCTAAGTTATCTTTATCAATAATTAATAGTTTACCTTCCTTATAACCGTCAATCCAGTTTTTATATTTCTCATTTAATTTGGACAAATAATCCAATCGGATGCCACTTTCATATTCGCGACCGCGGCGTTGGATGTTGTTGACTAAAGTAGGAACAGAAGCCTGTAAGTAAATCAACAAATCTGGAGCTTTAATGAAAGACGTGATATTGTCGAAGATAGCCCTGTAGTTTTCGTAGTCTCTGCCACTCATTAATCCCATGTCATGCAAATTCTCGGCAAAAATATAGGCGTCTTCATAAATGGTTCTGTCTTGAACAATGCTCTTCTGACTCTTCTGTAACTCGATGATCTGCTGAAAACGGCTATTCAGGAAATAGATCTGTAAGTTAAAACTCCAACGCTTCATATCGCTGTAAAAGTCCTCGAGGTACGGATTGTTATCCACGGCCTCAAATTGAGCTTCCCAACCAAAATGTTTAGACAGTAACTCGGTCAGGGTTGTTTTACCAGCTCCTATATTTCCAACGATGGCAATGTGCATGATTAAATTTGAAGATTATTTTGAGTTTTTAACTATGGAGGTTGAAATTAATAAAATTCTTCGTTAGAACAATTATAAATCAGTAGTCAATCATTCTAAGTCTATAAAGACCTGAACCCTATGATTTCTCTTACTTCTTTAATAGTTCTAGCTGCACTTGCTCTTGCTTTTTCGGTGCCTAATTGTGCTACTTTTTTGAGGTAGGCGGTATCGCTTTCAATTTCTTGAATTCTTTCACGGATGGGAGCAGTGGCCAATATCATATCCTCTGCCAATTGTTTTTTGAAGTCGCCGTAACGGATCTGGCAATTGTTATAAAGTTCGTCAAAATGGGTGTAGGTATCGGGGCTCGAAACCACTTTCATTAAATCGAAAAGATTTTGAATTACTTCTGGTTTTTCCTGATTTGCCTGGCTGGGACCGCTATCGGTAACGGCCCGCATTACTTTTTTGCGGATAGTTTCTACATCGTCTGCTAAATAAACCGCGTTTGCTTCACCTTCCGACTTGCCCATTTTGCCTTTTCCGTCTAAGCCAGGAATTTTGACCAATTGCTTGGCATAACTGAAAGCATAAGGCTCTGGGAAATAGTCGTTTTGATATAACCGATTGAAGCGATTCCCGAAAGTACGAGCCATTTCTAAATGTTGTTCCTGATCTTTCCCTACGGGCACTTTTGTGGCCTTGTAAATCAGAATGTCGGCCGCCATTAATACAGGATAGGTGAGCAGACCAGCATTCACATTTTCGGGTTGCGAACGAACTTTATCTTTGAAAGAAGTGCTTCTTTCTAATTCTCCCAAATAGGCATTCATATTAAGGAAAAGGTATAATTCGGCTACTTCGGGCACTTCAGATTGTATGTAAAGTGTAGCTTTCTCCGGATCTAATCCAGCAGCTAAATATTCTACCAATACTTGCTTCACATTCCCGTGTAAATTATCGGGTGTGGGGTGGGTGGTTAAGGAATGATAATCTGCAATGAAAAAAAAGCAGTTGTATTCCTGCTGCATGCGTACAAAGTTTTGTACAGCACCGTAATAATTTCCAAGATGAAGCTTTCCGGTACTTCTAATACCGCTAACAACAGTTTCCATACCTCGCGAAAGTAAGTATTTTTTATATTTTTGATGATCATGATCAAACTTTTAAGAAAACTCCACGCTGGTTGGTATATTTTTTCAGTTGTTTTCAGTTTTCTTTTGTTTTTCCCGGTAATGTATTATTACTCCAGAAAACCCGATCGTTATTTAAAATTGAACAAATACCGCAAAGGCTTTGGTTTTCTAAGTTCGGCTTTGGCAGGTTTCTTTTATCGTTATCATTACAAACAGCAATTGAGCTGGAATCAGCCTTATATTGTTTGTGCAAATCACACTTCTAACTTAGATATTTCGGCCATTACCCTGATGATGCAGGGTAATTTTGCCTTTCTAGGTAAAGAAGAATTAGTTAGAAATCCGGTACTGGGCATGTTTTTTAGAACAATTGATATTCCGGTAAACCGAGAAAGTAAAATTGCCTCGTTTAGGGCTTTTAAAAAAGCCGACGAGTACTTACAGCAGGGGATGAGTCTGGTGATTTTTCCAGAAGGGAAAATTGGTTACGAATATCCACCCATCTTACACGAATTTAAAAATGGCCCTTTTCGCCTGGCTATCGAACGGCAAATACCGATTGTGCCGGTTTGCATAGATCAGCTCTGGAAATTAATGTGGGACGATGGTTTTAAGTATGGTTCTCATCCGGGTGTTGGCCAACTTTGGGTACACGAGCCTATTGAGACCAAAGGAATGAATGTGGATGATGCTGACTCATTGAAAGAACAAGTTTATCAGAAACTCCAGCAGAATTATTTTTCAAAATAGCCTGTAACAAAGCGCTGGGTTTCGATGTCTTAACTCTAAAATAATCTAACATGGCACAAGAGCTCATTTCCATTAAAGATATTGGTCGTAAGTATGTAATTGGCGCAGAAACCATTCATGCGCTAAAGTCTGTCAGCCTGAGTATCAATAAGGGGGAATTTGTTGCTTTGATGGGTCCATCAGGCTCTGGAAAATCAACACTGATGAATATTTTGGGATGTTTAGATACGCCTACCAAAGGTGAATATATTCTCAATGGTATCAATGTGAGCGAAATGACGGATAACGATTTGGCTACCGTCAGAAATCAGGAAATTGGATTTGTGTTCCAAACCTTTAACCTTTTGCCACGTTCCAGTGCATTGGATAATGTAGCTCTACCACTTGTTTATGCCGGAGTGAAGAAAGAAGATCGTGATAGTAGAGCTTTAAAGGCTTTAGAAAATGTGGGCTTGGGTAACCGGGTTGATCATAAACCCAATGAACTTTCAGGTGGTCAGCGCCAAAGGGTAGCGGTTGCCAGGGCTTTAATTAATAACCCATCTATCATTTTGGCCGATGAGCCAACTGGAAACCTCGATTCTAAAACTTCTGTGGAGATCATGAGTTTGATGGAAGAAATTCATGCCAAAGGGAATACCATTATTTTGGTGACCCACGAAGAAGACATTGCTCAACATGCACACCGCATTGTGCGTATGCGTGACGGTTTAATTGAGAGTGATACGCTGAATAAAAATATCAAATCGGTTTCCGCCCGATTGAAAGAAATGGCTTAATTTCTATTTTCCTTAACGAATTTTTAAAACAACAGATCTTCATCTATATCATCCATTCTTGATGGTTTGATGATGAAGTTATTCGGTTTTTCGAAATTGCTGGAAGGAGAGATACCGGCCAAAGGATCAGGATTATTGAAACCGCCAGAGCTGCCGAAATCGTCTTCTAAATCAACAAATTTCACATATTTACCAACAAATCGGAGTGGTACGGTGCCTACTTCACCATTACGGTGCTTGGCAATGATCACCTCACCAATTCCTGCAGTGGAGCGTCCTTGTTCATCTTCTTCTAATCCATAATATTCCGGACGATACAGGAACAAAACCATATCAGCATCCTGCTCAATAGAACCCGATTCACGTAAGTCAGAGAGCATTGGGCGTTTGCTCGATCCTGGTCGATTTTCTACAGCACGACTCAATTGAGACAAAGCGATCACAGCTACGTTCAATTCCTTTGCCACCGATTTAAGAGCTCTGGAAATGCTACCAATTTCCTGTTCACGGTTGCCACTTTTGCTGTCACCTTTTCCATGCATCAATTGCAGGTAATCGACAATAATTAGTTGGACATCATATTGTGCCTTTAAGCGGCGACATTTCGCTCTAAATTCAAAAATATTTAATGCCGGTGTGTCATCAATGAACAAAGGTGCTTCAGTTAAGCGGCCAATTTTTGAATGCAGTTGTTGCCATTCCCACTCGGCCAGATTCCCTTTCCTGATTTTTTCCTGCTCAATTTCGGTTTCGCCGGAAATTAAACGATTTACCAATTGAACGGAAGACATCTCCAAGGAGAAAACAACCACCGGTTTATTGAATTGTACGGCTGCATTTCTGGCACAACTCAATACAAATGCCGTTTTACCCATTGCCGGACGTGCTGCAATGATCACTAAATCAGAAGGTTGCCAACCAGAAGTGATGCGGTCTAAAGCAGTAAAGCCAGATGCCACTCCGGTTAAGCCATCAACCTTGTCTTTTAATTTCTCAATATTATCCAGCGATTCACGGATGATGTCATCCATTTTTCTGGAGTCGCGACGTAAGTTATTTTGTGCAATTTCGAACAGGTTTTTTTCTGCCGAATCGAGCAAATCGAAAATATCTGTAGTGTCTTCGTAAGCATTATTGATGATCTCCGTTGAGATCTTGATCAACTCTCTTTGAATGTATTTTTGAGAGATGATGCGGGAGTGGTATTCAATGTTAGCAGCAGAAGCAACCCGATTGGTTAATTCTGTGATGTAATATGCTCCTCCGACCATTTCCAGATCACCTTGCTGCCTCAATTGGGCAGTAACGGTTAAAATATCAACAGGTGAGGATTTGATGAACAAGACTTGGATCGCCTGGAAGATCTTTTGATGGCTGTCTTTGTAAAAAATTTCAGGCTTTAAAATATCGATTACCGCAGAAAGCGCATCTTTTTCGAGCATTAAGGCTCCTAATACTGCTTCTTCTAAATCCACAGCCTGTGGAGGCAATTTCCCTAAACCACTCACCAAATTATTTAACCTGGTACGATTGGGTGTACCGGTACTTCTTTTTTGTTCAGGACTGTAATCTGATTCCATGTCTCGGCTCATAGCTTCAAATTTATTGATTTCTAAAAATGATCTGGAAAAAGTTCTGCACAGCGAAATATTTTTAATCGAGATGAAGTCTTAACATTTTCTAATTTGTGAACTTTGAATTCACACCTCATGTGGAAAAACTGTTTATAATCCTTAAAAAATGCTCAATAAGTATACCAATTGTAAATGTATATAAATTACAGGTGTGTTGATAAGCTGTTTAACTTTTAGTTTAAGTGCGCTAATACCAGCTGTTTCTAATTTTACTACCTTTGCTCCACAGCTAAAAAAACCGGATGAATCATACCTTTTCTAAACCTAAACGTGAGAGTAACCAGCTTGTTTTTGGCATTCGTGCTGTTATTGAAGCGATCAAAAGTGGCCAGGAAATTGAAAGTTTATACTTGCAGAGAGGTTTGAGAGGCGATTTAATGATCGAGCTTAAAGAACTCTTAACTGAGCATCAAATCACTGCCCAACAAGTTCCCGTTGAGAAATTGAACCGCCTTACCATGAAAAATCATCAGGGAGTAGTGGCTTTTATTTCGCCCATTATTTATCAAAAAATTGAGGATATCATTCCAGCTATTTATGAAAAGGGAAAGACGCCCCTCATTTTGATATTAGATGGAATTACAGATGTGAGGAATATGGGTGCCATCGCCCGTACCGCTGCTTGCACTGGTGTACATGCCATTGTTGTGCCAAGCAGGGGGGCTGCACAAATCAATCCGGATACCATCAAAACCTCAGCTGGTGCACTTTACACGCTCCCGGTCTGTAGGGTAGAAAGTTTATCTAAAACAGCTAAATTCTTACAAGAGTCGGGGCTTCAACTGGTGGCTTGTACCGAAAAAACGGAAGATTTCTTGTATCAACCTGATTATACAGCTCCAACGGCTATCATTTTAGGCTCAGAAGAAGATGGAATTTCAAATGATTTAATAAGAATCGCTGATCATTTGGCGAAAATCCCCATGTTCGGGGAGATAGAATCTTTAAATGTATCGGTTTCGGCTGGGGTGATTTTATATGAAACAGTAAGACAAAGAGGCAACTACTAAATGTAATCATTGCCAAGTTTTTGCTTTACATCCGCTACGATCTGTTTTACACTCTGTTCTTCATCTCTAGGGCAAATAAGTAGGGTATTATTGTCTTCCACTACAATGAAATCATGGAGCCCTTTCAAGACCACCAATTTACCTTTCGGGATGTTGACCATGCAATTGGAAGAATCGTACATCATCACTCCCTGTGCAGGGATAACAGCATTGCCAACGTAATCCTTCTCCGATAAATCATAAACTGAAGCCCAGGTTCCGAGATCAGACCAGCCAAAAGCAGATGGGATGACATACACATTATCTGCTTTTTCCATGATGCCATAATCGATAGAAATATTAGTGCATTGATAGTAGGCTTTTTGAATGAATTCCCTTTCCTGATCGGTATTATAAAACTCCAGACCCTCGTTAAAGATCTCGTTCATCTCCGGCAAATGACTTGTGAACGATTTTAAAATATTTTTCACCGACCAAACGAAAATCCCCGCATTCCACAAGAAATCGCCACTTTGAAGAAATGATTTTGCGATTTCAAGATCAGGTTTTTCCGTAAATGTTTTTACTTTAAAAAAATCCTCTCCAATTTTTTGGGTATTAAACTGAATATAACCGTAACCAGTATCTGGTCTGGTCGGTTTAATGCCAAGTGTAATTAAACAATCTTCTGTCGAAGCGGTTTGCAGTGCTTTTAGCACATAATTCTTAAATGCCTCTTCCTCTAAAATTAAATGATCAGAAGGTGCAACTACTACTGCAGCATCAGGGTTTAAAGATTTGATTTTATGCATCCCATAAGCAATACATGGGGCTGTATTGCGCATCACCGGTTCGGTAAGTATTTGTTCTTCTTTTATTCCGGGTAGTTGTTCTTTTACTAAGTCGAGGTATTGCTCATTGGTAACTATGAAAATATTTTCAGCAGGCAAAATTTTAGTAAACCTATTAAAGGTACTCTGAATGAGTGTTTTACCAGTACCTAAAATATCGATGAACTGTTTAGGGTGGGCGGTTCTGCTGATTGGCCAAAACCGACTCCCAACACCTCCCGCCATAATGAGCGCATAATAGTTTTTCATATCGATTAGATAATACCTTCTTTCAATAAATCGTGTAGATGTACAATTCCGATATATTTTTCATCTTGCCCAACCAATAACTGGCTGATGTTATGCTCACGCATCATTTGCAAAGCATTCACTGCCAATTCAGAACCTTCAATGATTTTCGGTTGGCTGCCCATGATGTCTTTTGCCAGTAGATCGGTGTTAAACTGTTTTTTCTCCAGCATCCGTCTAATATCTCCATCAGTGATCACACCTCTAATTTTGCCCTCATCAATTACTGCAACTGCACCCAATCTGTTTTTTGTAATTTCAATGATCACATCTTGAACCGGGGTGTTTAAGCTTACTTCGGGTTTTTCATTATTGGCAGCTAAATCGCTTACTTTCAAGTAAAGTCGCTTACCCAATGAACCTCCTGGATGGTAGCGTGCAAAATCTTCACTGCTAAATTCCCTACAGGCCAGTAAACAAACTGCCAAAGCATCGCCCATGGCTAATTGAGCCGTAGTGCTGGTGGTGGGCGCTAAATTATTTGGACAGGCTTCTTGTTCAATAGTGGTATCCAAAACCAAATCAGCTTGTTTGGCAAGGTAAGAATTAACATCTCCCACCATACCGATGAGTGTGTTACCTGCCTGCTTGAGTAGGGGAGTTAATACTTTAATTTCGGGTGTATTGCCGCTCTTGGAAATGCAAATAACCAGGTCGTTTGACTGAATGATCCCTAAGTCGCCATGAATGGCATCGGCAGCATGCATAAAAACTGCCGGGGTGCCGGTAGAATTAAGTGTTGCGACTATTTTTTGGGCGATAATGGCGCTTTTTCCTATTCCGGTGATGATAACGCGGCCTTCCAGCTTCAGAATGAGTTCAACGGCTTTTACAAAGTCATTGTTCAATTGCTGCAAAACGCTGTTAATCCCTTCAATTTCAAGTGTTAACGCTTTTTTTGCAAGCGCCAGAATCTCCGATTTATCTTTCAATCGTAATTTATTTTTTGTAAAACGATAATATTCCCCAAAAATATGTTATTTTGAAGTTTAATACACACACAAATCTTAGAATTTTCGGGTAATTGAAACGATGGAGGTAAAAAAGTCATTATTTGACAACTTACAGAATTTTTTTGGTTTTGATAACTTCAAGGGTGATCAGGAGCAGATCATTACCAGTATCCTCCAGAAAAAGGACACCTTCGTAATCATGCCCACAGGTGGTGGTAAATCTATCTGTTATCAATTACCGGCTTTGATGAGTGAAGGTACGGCTATTGTAATTTCGCCACTAATTGCCCTGATGAAAAATCAGGTCGATCAGCTGAGGGCTTTTGGCGGGAACAATCACATCGCCCATTTCCTCAATTCTTCTCTGAATAAATCTGAAATTACCCAGGTTAAACAAGATATTTTAAACGGCGACACAAAGTTACTTTATGTTGCACCCGAATCGCTAGCGAAAGCAGAAAACATCGAATTTTTGCAGTCGGTACCAGTTTCTTTCGTTGCCGTAGATGAAGCACACTGCATTTCGGAGTGGGGGCATGATTTCAGACCAGAATACCGAAAAATTCGCCAAGTAATCAATACTTTGGGCAACGATATCCCAATTATTGCGCTTACAGCTACTGCCACCCCTAAAGTTCAGCACGATATTCAAAAGAATTTGCAGATGAATGAGGCGGTTTTGTTCAAATCTTCATTCAACAGAACTAACCTTTTTTATGAGGTGAGGCCCAAAAAAGATGTGGCAAAAGAGATCGTACGTTACATTAAAAGTCAGCCCGGAAAATCAGGTATCATCTATTGTTTGAGCCGGAAAAAAGTTGAAGAAATTGCCGAATTACTCAATTTAAACGGTATAAAAGCACTGCCTTACCATGCTGGTTTGGAGCCTAAAGTTAGAGCCGATACGCAAGATGCTTTTTTAATGGAGGATGTGGAGGTGATTGTGGCAACCATTGCGTTCGGTATGGGAATTGATAAGCCCGATGTTCGGTATGTGATCCATCACGATATTCCTAAAAGCATGGAGGGTTATTATCAGGAAACGGGCAGGGCCGGACGTGATGGTGGCGAAGGCGTTTGTTTAGCTTTTTATGCTGAAAAGGATATTGAGAAATTGGTCAAATTCATGAAGGATAAACCAGTTTCTGAGCGTGAAATTGGCACACAGATCCTGAAAGAGGTGATTGATTATTCTGAATCATCCGTTTGCCGCAGGAAACAGATTCTACATTACTTTGGTGAGAATTTTAACGAGGCTGGTTGTAACAATATGTGCGATAACTGCCGGGCAGAGAAAAAATATTTTGATGCTGAGATTCAGCTCCACAAAACACTCAGCGTTATCCAAGAATTTGGTGAGAAATTTGATGATCAATACATCCTGAATTTTATGTTGGGAATAGAAAATCAACAAATTCAGTCTTATGGTCACCATCAACACGCTTTTTTTGGTAGCGGAAAAGAAGAGGGTGAAATCCTATGGAAATCATTACTGCGCCAAGCAGTACTCAATAATTATTTGTCGAAAGACATTGATAATTACGGTCTGCTAAAACTTAGTAAATCAGGACATTCATTCATTGAAAATCCCCACTCGGTGAAATTTATCCTGAATCAAACAATGGATACCGCCGATGAAGAGACTGAGGAGCAATCGCAACAGGGCACTGCAGCGCTCGATACGCAATTGATGTCGCTGTTAAAGGACCTGAGAAAGAAAATCGCCAAACAACAAAATATTCCTCCTTTCGTTGTATTTCAGGATCTATCTTTGGAAGAGATGTGTACCCATTATCCGGTATCAATTGAAGAGTTGAAACAGATTTCGGGAGTGGGAAATGGGAAAGCGATGAAGTTCGGGATGCCTTTTATCAATCTCATTAAAACTTATGTGGAGGAGAATGACATCGACCGTCCGGTCGACCTGGTGATCAAAAGTGCTGCCAATAAATCAGCTTTGAAGGTTTCCATCATTCAAAACATCGACCGACAGATTGATCTAGAAGACATTGCCTCGTCAAAAGGCTTGTCGTATGCCGAGATTTTAAGAGAAGTGGAGTCCATCGTGAATTCAGGTACCAAACTTAACCTGAATTATTATATCGATGAGATGATCGATGAGGACCGCCAAGACGAAGTTTATGATTATTTTCGCAGCACCGAAATCGATTCCATCGATGAGGCGCTGAATGAACTGGGTACAGATGATTATACTCGTGAGGAAATTCAGTTGATGCGAATTAAGTTTTTATCTGAATTAGGAAATTAAATGAGCCTGAAAGCTATTCCACAAATCAAATTTACCGACACCAATAATTTCTTTTTAATGGCCGGACCTTGTGCCATTGAAGGTGAGGATATGGCCCTGCGTATTGCAGAGCGGATTGTTGGCATTACCGATAAACTACAGATCCCCTATATTTTTAAAGGCTCATACCGAAAAGCCAACCGTTCAAGAATTGATTCTTTTACGGGTATTGGTGACGAAAAAGCCTTGAAAATTTTGGCCAAAGTGAGTAAAGAATTTGGCGTTCCAACGGTAACCGATATCCACGAAAGTGTAGAAGCAGCTATGGCAGCTGAATTTGTAGATGTTTTACAAATTCCGGCTTTTTTATGCCGACAGACAGATCTTCTAGTTGCTGCCGCAAACACCGGGAAGACCATCAATATCAAAAAAGGCCAGTTTTTGTCTGCTGCTTCCATGAAGTTTGCCGTTGATAAAGTGAAAGACTCTGGTAATCCGAATGTGATTTTGACCGACCGTGGCAATACGTTTGGTTATCAGGATTTGATCGTTGATTTCCGCGGCATTCCTGAAATGCGTGAATTCGGCGTTCCGGTGGTGATGGATTGTACCCATTCACTGCAACAGCCCAATCAGGGTAGCGGCGTTACTGGTGGTAAACCAGCGCTGATAGAAACCATTGCGAAGGCTGCCATTGCCGTTGGTGCAGATGGTTTGTTTATCGAAACCCATCCGGAGCCAGCAACAGCCAAATCGGATGGGGCCAATATGCTGCCTTTAGACCAATTAGAAGCACTGTTAACTAAATTGGCTCGGGTTCGTCAGGCAATTATTTAAAATAAACTTTTCTCGAAAGCGTTTATAAAAAAAAGCTGCCAGGATCCTGGCAGCTTTTTTTTGTTCTTAGTAAACCGATCAAACTCGATAAGTATCGGCTTTCCAGTTTTGAATAGCTTGTTTAATTGCTTTTTCACTCAGATTTTCTTTCACTGCTTTCTCAGCTAATTTTGGAAACTCTTCGTCTGAAGCAAAACGTAGCCCAATAATCTGACGAATTTTCAGTCCGTTAGGAAGTGACTTGCCGGTTAGAATAAAATACCTAAGGCCTTCTTCTGCTTTGATCGCTCTGTCTTGTGCCTTTAAGGCAAAAGTTCGCGTAAAGGCAGCAATTAAAAAGCCACAAACAAATAAAAGGGTAATCAAGGAAGCAGAATAATAAGCTTCAGTTCCTTCAGATTGACATAAATTGATGATGGATCCGATTAATCCAGTTAATAACAAAAGGCTAAGCACATAATGATAGCCTGGGACCATACGGCCGTGATTTTTAAAGTTTTGTTCCATTTGGGGTTTTAGGTTTATTTAGTAAAGATCTCTTTTAAAAATAATTTCAAGCGTTCCCACGAACGTTTGTCGGCCAGTTCGTTATAGGCCGCACCTTTCGAATTGTCATTACCAGCAGCAATTTGTGTAAAGGCATGTACCGCATTCGCATAGTAAACCATTTCCCAGTCAGCTTTGGCTTCACGCATTTCCTGTTGAAAATCTTTGATTTCCTGTTCGGTTTCAAAAGGATCATCAGCACCATGCAATACCAATACTTTGGTGTTTATCCGACCATTCGGTCTGGTTTTATCTTTCAATAAAGAGCCATGGAAGGAGATGACACCGGCAACAGGCAATAATCCACGAGCGGCTTCTACGGCACCGGTTCCGCCAAAACAATACCCCATTACCGCAATTCGCTGCGGATCGGCACCTTGTTTCACCAATTCAGTAATCGCCGCTTTAATGCGTGATTGGAATAATTGGTGATCTTTTTTATAGCTGCCGGCCAAAGGTGCGGCTTCTCTTGTATTTTTCGGACGAACACTTTCGCCGTAAATATCAGCGGCCAAGGCATTATAACCCAAAGTAGCCAATTTGTTGGCAGCATTTTTTTCATGATCACTTAATCCCATCCATTGGTGAATGATGACCACACCTGGTGCACCGGCCTTTGCTTTTACCATGTAACCTTCCAGTTTTGTAGCTCGATCGCTATATTTGACCAACTGACCTTGTGCCATTGCAACTTTCATACTTGATAAACCTATGATAAGTACAATTAGTGTTTTAATTATTTTCATCATTAAGGGATGTTTAAGTATTTGTGCGTTTGTAAAGAGATTTCCCATTTTGGGTTTTCCTTCACATAATTAATAATTAAAGGGGTCATTTCAGCTGCTTTCGACCATTCTGGTTGAAGAAAGAGTTTGCAACTTGGCGATACATGTTGTGCATGTTCTTCGGCCCAGGCAAAATCACTTTTGTTGAATACAATTACCTTTAATTCGCCGGCCAGCGGTAAAATATCTGGTCTTGGCGATTTGAATTTTTTAGGTGATAAGCAGATCCAATCCCAGCTGCCCGAAAGTGGATAAGCCCCAGAAGTTTCAATAAATGTTTGGATCTCCCTTTTTTGCAATTCTGCGGTCAGGTAATCCAAATTATACAGTAGGGGCTCACCGCCGGTAATCACCACGGCTTTACCCGGGTATTTTTCAGCATTTTCAACAATATCGTCGGCGCTCGTCAATGCGTGCAGTTCTGCATCCCAACTTTCTTTCACATCACACCAATGACAGCCCACATCGCAACCTCCTAAACGGATGAAATAGGCTGCTTTTCCGGTATTGAATCCTTCACCCTGAATGGTGTAGAATTCTTCCATGAGTGGTAATAAGGTGCCATCGGCAGGAATTTGGTGCGGCATAACGTAAATTAGTGTGCAAATATACAGATTATGCCCCGGCAAATGAGATGGGTCCGGCTTTGCGGACCAGAAATACAACAGGAAAATGATTTTATCCGTGCAGTAAGGGTAGAAGGTAAGCGCATTTGTTTGGTCAAATCGGGTGATCAACTTTTTGCCTGTCAGTCTAAATGCCCGCATGCCGGCGCCGACCTTTCTCAAGGTTGGTGCAAAAATGGCAAACTAATTTGTCCTTTCCATCGTTATAAATATGATTTACAAAGCGGGAAGGGAGCACTCGGCCAGGGTGATTATATCGAAACCTATCCGCTGGAAATTCGAACAAACGGAATATACATCGGATGGAAAGTCTCATGGTTCAAACAGCTGCTCAACAAGATCTGGACGCCCAAATTCAGCTGATAGATCATCTAACCGAACATTTTTATCTGTATAAAGGATTTGATGCGGAGCATTTCCCCAATATGGATGGCTTGCAGGAAATCTTCTTTGGTGAAGGCCATTTGGTGGATCATTCTTTCGCCCAAACCATGGAATTTACCCTGAGTAGTTTTATTCAGGCCTTGATGAAACAAATAGATGCAGGTAATGCCGAATTCTTTGTGCAGCAGGAGATTGCCGACCGTTCGCAGGTATTCGGTACCATGGCTCAGCGAATGAGCGTTTATGAATATACAAATGCCAAGGATGCTGGGAAGGACTGGAAAAAAGGCATCAGCCTGATTCAATTTGTTTTCAAAGAAGGTAAATGGCTAATCTCTTCTGTCATTTGGCGTGACGAAAGCAAAGAATTTAAAGTCCCGGAAGAATTGCTCAGTTGATTTTTGTGGACTGCCTGTTCAATAAACGCCAAGCAGATTTTTGCCATATCCAGGTTTCCAACACCCTAAGTTTGACCTCAAAGGCAGTTCGTTTAAGTTCACCTGTTACTTTGATGTCGCGGCGTACGGTAGCAAGTTTCTTATAATTTGTAACTAGGGGCGTATCGAAGCTTTCGATTTTAAAATATTTTAGATAGCCGTTTTTCAAATGTTCAAGTAGTTCTGTTTTGGTTTCGATGAGGCCATTAGAATGCCCTAAGCTTAGTTTTGGATGTAGCAATGACTGCAGATGTTCATATTTTGCTCCAACCAAGGCGCTGTCTAAGTTTTTGCAAGATGTGATTAGCAAAGATGAATTCTTGTCTTGAGCATGGACACAAAATACCATCCCAAAAAATAGTAACCATGTAAGCCAACACTTAAACATAAACTTCTTTCCGAGCAGCAGCAAGTGTGTTTTTCAGTAAACCTACAATAGTCATTAGGCCCACACCGCCTGGTACAGGTGTAATCCAGGAAGATTTGGGAGCTACCGGCTCAAAATCTACATCGCCATACAACTTGAAGCCTGACTTGGTTTCGGTGGAAGTTTCGCGGTTCATGCCCACATCCACCACCACGGCGCCATCCTTTACCATATCAGCAGTGATGAAGTTCTTCTTGCCAATCGCAACGATCAGGATGTCCGCTTTTTGGGTGTATTTGGCTATGTTTTCAGTCTTGCTGTGGCAAAGTGTAACGGTACAATTGCCAGGCTGGGTATTGCGAGCCATCAGAATGCTCATCGGCAGCCCAACGATCTGACTGCGGCCCACCACCACGCAATGTTTACCGGCAGTTTCAATGCCGTATTCTTTCAGCATGAGGGTGATGCCGTAAGGCGTAGCCGGAATAAAACAGGGCAGGTTTCGCTGCATACGGCCCAGGTTAATGGGGTGGAATCCATCCACATCTTTTCGATAGTCAATGGCTTCGGTAACTTTCTCTGGGTCAATGTGTTTGGGTAGGGGTAACTGAACAATCAAACCATCCACTTCGCGGTCGAGGTTGAGTTTTTCAATCTGATGAAGTAACTCAGTTTCGGTAACGGTATTTTCAAAACGGATGAGGGTAGAACGGAAACCCACTGCTTCGCAATTTTTCATTTTGCTGGCTACATAAGTTTCGCTGCCGCCATCATGTCCCACCAAAATAGCAACCAAATGAGGCTTACGACCCAATTGCATCGCTAGTTCAGCAGCTTCTGCAGCAATTTCTTGCTTCAGCTTATTCGAAACATATTTTCCGTCCAGTAATTGCATTTTTAAGATATGAGTAGTGAGATGTGAGATATTTTTTTGTTTCTCACATCTCAAATCTATTAATCTAATTTCAATACCGCCATGAACGCCGATTGCGGGATTTCTACGTTACCCACCTGGCGCATGCGTTTTTTACCTTTTTTCTGTTTTTCTAATAATTTCCGCTTACGCGAGATGTCACCACCATAACATTTGGCAGTCACGTCTTTACGTAAAGCTTTCACCGTTTCACGGGCAATAATTTTAGCTCCAATCGAAGCCTGAATAATGATCTCGAACTGCTGACGTGGCAATAATTCTTTCAGTTTCTCACAGATCTTTTTACCAAAATCATAAGAATTGCTACGGTGAATCAATGAGGATAATGCATCAACTGGTTCGTTGTTCAAGCGGATATCCAATTTAACCAGATCCGATTTACGGTAACCAATCTGATGGTAATCAAAGGAAGCATAACCTTTAGAGATGGTTTTCAATCGATCGTAGAAATCAAATACAATTTCACCCATCGGCATCTCAAAAATGAGTTCCACTCGGTCGGAAGTGAGGTACGATTGATTAATGATGATTCCACGTTTCTGGATACAAAGCGACATCACCGGACCCACAAATTCGGCTTTAGTGATGATGCTGGCCTTGATAAAAGGCTCTTCCACATATTCCAGTTTACTCGGGTCGGGGAGGTCGGATGGATTGTTCACCTGAATTTCTTCGCCTTTAGTGGTATAAGCCAGGTACGAAACGTTCGGAACGGTGGTGATCACCGTCATGTCGAATTCCCGCTCCAAGCGCTCCTGAATGATCTCCATGTGGAGCATGCCCAGGAATCCGCATCGGAAACCGAAGCCCAAAGCGGCTGAAGATTCTGGTTCGAACACAATCGAAGCATCGTTCAGCTGGAGTTTGGCCATGCTTTCGCGAAGCTCCTCGTAATCTTCGGTGTCAACCGGATAAATTCCCGCAAATACCATTGGTTTTACCTCTTCAAAACCTTGAATCGCCTCTTTTGAAGGGCGGTCAACAGTCGTAATGGTATCCCCAACCTTCACCTCACGGGCCTCTTTAATTCCTGATATGATGTAACCTACATCTCCGGTTTTAATCACATTTCGAGGCTCCTGGTTCAATTTTAACACGCCCACTTCTTCTGCATAATATTCTTTGCCAGTGGCCACAAATTTCACCTTGTCGCCTTTTTTGATCTGTCCGTTCACTACTTTGTAGTAGGCAATGATCCCACGGAAAGAATTGAATACGGAGTCGAAAATCAAGGCCTGCAATTCGCCTTCGGGATCACCAACGGGTGCCGGAATGCGGTCTACAATGGCACTTAAAATATCGTGTACACCCTGGCCTGTTTTTCCGGATGCCGCTAAAATATCTTCTCTTTTACAACCGATCAGATCTACAATTTGGTCTTTTACTTCCTCAGGCATGGCACCCGGCAAGTCCATCTTATTCAATACTGGAATAATTTCCAGATCGTGTTCTAAGGCTAAATAAAGGTTAGAAATAGTTTGCGCCTGAATGCCTTGTGAAGCATCAACAATCAGCAAAGCACCTTCGCAGGCAGCGATGGAACGGGAAACCTCATAAGAGAAATCCACGTGTCCGGGAGTGTCGATCAGGTTGAAAATATAATCCTGGCCATCTTTTTGATAATTCATTTGGATGGCGTGGCTCTTGATGGTGATGCCACGTTCACGCTCCAAATCCATATCATCTAGCAATTGGGCCTGTGCCTCACGCTTGCTAATGGTATTTGTATATTCTAATAATCGATCGGCTAAAGTACTCTTCCCGTGATCGATGTGTGCAATAATGCAAAAGTTACGTATATGCTTCATTCGAACCGCAAAGATAGGAGATTGGAGGCAGATTTCGTACGCTTTTCTGTTGTCCTTCGGTCATCAAAAAAGGATTGTCTATTTTCGCTAAATGAAGCAATACGATGCGGTGATAATTGGTGGCGGAGCCTGCGGCCTCATGTGTGCCGTCCAGGCCGGATTTTTAGGCAAGCAAACCCTCATTCTCGAGAAGAATGACAAGGTGGGTGCCAAGATCCTGATTTCTGGCGGTGGGCGCTGTAATTACACCAATTTGTATGCTTCCGCGGATAATTTCATTTCCGAGAACCCGCATTTCTGTAAATCGGCCTTTTCACAGTGGTCGGTGGATGATACCATCTCTTTTTTTGAAACTTATGGGATAGAAGGTCAGGAGAAGACACTCGGGCAACTTTTCCCTACGACCAATAAAGCCAAAGATATTGTAGCGGTATTTGAGAACCTCTGCCATGATCTGGGTCAGGATATTAAAACCGAAGCTGAGGTGAAAAGAGTAATGCAAGTTTCCGAAGGTTTTGAAATAACTTATGATCATCAAGGCAAACAACTCAAAGTTATTAGTCCGAAAGTAGTGATGGCTTCCGGCGGCTTGCCCATTGCGAAAATGGGTGCCAGCGATTTTGCACTGCGTACGGCGAAATCTTTCGGACTCCAACTTACCGAAACGGCTCCGGCCTTGGTGCCACTCACCATTACGGGAAAAGATGCCGAATGGTATGCCCAGTTATCTGGCAATACGGTTTATTGTCGGGTAGCTAATGAACAGATCAGTTTTCAGGAAAATATTTTATTCACCCATTGGGGTTTGAGCGGCCCAGCTATCCTGCAAATTTCTTCCTACTGGCGTCCTGGCGAATCGATTGAGATCGATCTTTATCCGGATGGTAATATTGTAGAAACCATTTTAACAGAGCGCAATCATAACGGCAAACAATTATTGGGGACTTACCTGGCGCATTTGTACAGCCGTAAATTGGCCGATGCCATGGGCAGGTTCTTGCCGGTAGATAAAAATCTAGCTTCTTTAACTAAAGAAGATCTGGAAACCATAGAACGCTGGATCCATCATTTTAAGGTGAAACCTGCTGGCGACAAAGGCTACGACAAGGCCGAAGTGATGCGGGGCGGGGTTTCGACTGATGAATTATCATCCAAAACCCTGGAGGCTAAAAAAGTACCCGGACTATATTTTGGTGGTGAAGCCGTAGACGTGACCGGTTGGTTGGGCGGTTATAATTTTCAATGGGCTTGGGCCAGCGGCTATGTCATCGCCCAAAATATTTAAATTTAATCCATGACCATTCATCAGGTACTTAAACAATATTGGGGCTATGATGCCTTTCGGCCATTACAGGAAGACATCATACAATCCGTGTTGGATGGGCAGGATACACTTGCTTTGATGCCTACAGGAGGCGGAAAATCCATTTGTTTCCAGGTGCCTACCATGGCCAAAGAAGGAATTTGTGTGGTGATCTCCCCTTTAATTGCTTTGATGAAAGATCAGGTGGAAAACCTGAAGGCCAAAGGAATCAATGCCGTCGCCATTTTTTCTGGCATGGGAAAAAGAGAGATCGATATTTTATTAGATAATTGCATTTACGGTCAAATCAAATTTCTTTACATCTCACCAGAAAGACTTTTATCTCCTTTGGTAAGAGAGCGGATCAGGCATATGAAGGTAAATTTATTTGCTATCGACGAAGCTCATTGTATCTCCCAGTGGGGCTATGATTTTCGCCCACCTTACTTGCACTTGGCATCTTTGAGAGAGCTACACCCCCAAGTACCAATTTTGGCCTTAACAGCCACCGCAACCGATCGGGTAGCATTGGACATTACTACCAAGCTCGATTTCAGGGAGGGTTTCCAAATCTTCAGGAAATCTTTTGAACGAAGCAATTTGAGTTATGTTGTTGCGCATGAGGAGTATAAATTCAGGCGTTTACTCAAAGTCATCAAGTCTGTAAAGGGAAGTGGAATCATTTATGTTCGAAATCGCCGAGAAACACAGGAGGTGGCCCGTCAGTTGTCTTTGCAAGGTATTTCGGCTTCATTTTATCATGCTGGTTTAAATGCTGAGGAGCGGACAAAAAGGCAAGATGATTGGAAAAATGGGAAAGTTCCACTCATCGTGGCCACCAATGCTTTTGGGATGGGAATCGATAAACCCGATGTTCGATATGTGGTTCACCTCGATTTGCCGGATAGTTTGGAAGCTTATTATCAGGAAGCCGGCAGGGGAGGTCGAGATGAAAAGAAGGCCTATGCGGTATTGCTTTACAATGATGCTGATATTGAGCAGTTGAATAAAAATCTGGAACAAAATTCACCTTCAGTAAAAGAAATACAACAGGTTTATCACTATCTGGGAAATTACTTTCAATTGGCTTATGGTGCAGGCGAGGGGCTGGTTTATGATTTCGATTTAGGTGATTTTTGCAAGCGTTATCAGTTAGAGGTATTGAAAACGCTAAGTGCATTGAAAATTTTAGAGCGAGAGGAGCATATTGCTTTAAGTGAATCGGTTTATTTGCCTTCCCGCCTCAAAATTTTAGCTGATACAGAAACACTTTACAAATTTCAGATTGCTCAACCCAGCTACGATGGCCTCATTAAAACCTTATTGCGGTCGTATGGAGGCTTGTTTGAACAATTTGTAGCCATTAAAGAGTCCGAGTTGTCTAAACGAGCAAATCTGAGTACTAACGAGGTTCGTCGAATGCTCGAAAAAATGCAGGAGTTATCATTACTGAGTTATTCGGCTCAAACCGATCAGCCTCAGTTACAGTTTTTAAGAGCAAGATTAGACCGCGATCATTTAGCCATTGATCATCAGTATTTACGAGAACGGCAGGGCATCCATCGGCATCAGGTGGGTGCTGTAATTGAGTATGTGCAATCCCAGAATTGTCGATCGAAACAGCTTTTAGCCAATTTTGATGAATTTAACGCCAAGAATTGTGGAATTTGCGACTATTGTATATCGCAAAAGAAATCGTCCCAAAATGATCAGATCGAAGCAAAGATTAATGAAGAGATCGAATCCATCCTGAAAAGTGAAAAGCTAAGGCTTGAAACGCTCATTCATAAACTGAAATTCGGAAGCGAAGCACAACAACTCAAACAATTTAGGTATTTACTGGATGCAGGTTTAATTCATCAAGATGGTGATGAATTTTATATTTAAGGAAACAAATGATTCGTTTCTACGTTCTTAATTCAAATAAACTCCATCATATATCTAAGAAGGGCTGTTCTCCGGAATATCCCTTCTTTTTTTTCTTAGCAGTTTAATCCTTACTTTAGGCTTAGCATGCAAGAAAAAAACAATCCTAAACTGATCAAAGCCTGGGCAATGTTTGACTGGGCGAATTCTGCTTATAGTCTGGTAATTACTTCCACCATTTTTCCGGTTTATTACACGATTATTACTACCACTGAAGCATATGGTGATAAGGTTCAATTCTTCGGATGGACTTTTGTGAATACCGCATTGTCTAATTATGCCATGGCTGCGGCCTACTTGGTGATGGTCGTGCTGTTGCCAATTCTTTCTTCTGTTTCCGATTATCACGGTAATAAAAAGACTTTCATGAAGTTTTTCACCTATGTAGGAGGTTTGGCTTGTATTGGCTTGTATTTTTTTAAACTCGAAACCCTGGAATGGGGAATCATTTGCTTTGCTTTAGCTGCTGTTGGATGGATTGGCGGAGTTTTATTCAATAATTCTTATTTGCCAGAAATCGCTACGCCCGATCAGCAGGATCGGGTCAGTGCTAAAGGCTATGCCTGGGGCTATATCGGTAGTGTGATTTTGCAGATTATCTGTTTCATATTTGTGCTCACTCCAGAAACTTTCGGAATCAGCGATGCTTCTTTTCCTGCTCGTTTATCTTTTTTGTTGGTGGGCTTGTGGTGGATTGGCTTTGCGCAAATCCCTTTCAAAAAACTTCCCGCCGGTAGCGCCAATTACAAAAAAATAAATAAATCATTGATTCACAATGGTTTTGAGGAATTAAATAAAGTGTGGTTACAAGTAAAAGAAATGCAAAACTTAAAACTTTTCCTATTTGCATTCTTCTTTTATTCGATGGGTGTACAGACTATTATGCTGGTGGCTGCAAATTTTGGTGAAAAAGTATTGCACTTAGGCTCTGCTAAACTGATTGCCACCATTTTGATCATTCAATTAGTGGCCATAGCCGGTGCATATTTAATGTCTGAATTGGCTCAAAGAATTGGAAATATTAGGGTTTTATCCTTTGTGGTTAGTATTTGGATCATGGTTTGTATAGCTGCTTATTATACCACCAACGAATATCAGTTTTACGCCCTCGCTTGCGTGGTAGGCCTGATGATGGGTGGAATTCAATCCTTATCGAGGTCTACTTATTCAAAGTTTTTACCAGAAAATACCCCCGACACGGCTTCATTCTTCAGCTTTTATGATGTGACAGAAAAATTAGCAATTGTTATTGGCTTGTTCAGTTTCGCTTACATCGAAGAGTTTACAGGCAACATGCGTAATTCGGCAATCTCATTGGTTAGTTTTTTCTCTCTTGGTTTGATCCTCTTGTTATTGATTCCGAATAGAAAAAGCAGCCATCTAACGTAATTTATTCGCAAAATTTTCGAAATTTAGCGCTCAAACACCTTAATTGATGACCGTCGAATTATTTATTCCTTGTTTTATTGATCAAATTTATCCGGAGACGGCTCAAAATACTTTTAAATTACTTGAAAAAGCGGGTTGTAAGGTGGTTTATAACCCTGAGCAAACCTGCTGCGGTCAGCCAGCTTTTAATGCTGGTTTTTGGGATGAGGCAAAAGAAGTGGGCGGTAAATTTTTAGGAGATTTCTCAGAGAATACTTACATCGTATCTCCTTCGGCTTCCTGTGTAGGCATGGTTAAAAGTTATTATAACGATTTATTCACCAATACGGCTGTTCACAATAAATGTCGCAATATTCAGGGACACATCTACGAGTTATCAGATTTTTTGGTAAACGTGCTTAAAAAGGATTATTTCGGTGCCGAATTGGAAGGCAAAGCTGTTTATCACGATTCTTGTGCTGCCTTACGTGAATGCAAGATCAAAGATGAACCTCGTATTTTACTGAGTAAAGTTTTGGGATTAGAATTGGTTGAAATGGCCGATACGGAGACCTGTTGTGGTTTTGGTGGTACTTTTACCGTTAAATTTGAAGGTATTTCCAGTGCCATGGCTCAACAAAAGGTTAATCATGCTTTAGATGCAGGTGCCGAGTACATCATCTCTACCGATGCTTCTTGCCTGATGCATTTGCAATCTTACATAGATGCCAACCAAATGCCCTTGAAAACCATGCATTTAGCTGATGTATTGACCCATGGTTGGGGCAATGTGTAACAGCAATTTTAACCTTTTTTAACAGTATTATCTTGGTTAAAAGCTTAGCTTTGGACTATTAAAAACATCAAAATGAGCAAACAATTTTTCGCAGTAATTCTGCTTTGTACCGGACTAAGTTCTTACGTGTTTTCTCAGCAGAAAACTGCTGGAGTGATCTATTATGATCAGATAATTGACCTGAAAGCAATGGCTGCCCAATTTCAACAAAATGCCGCCAGTGCTGGTGGCCAAAGACAGGCAGATCTACAACAAAGAGTGATGATGTTTGGCGGTGGTGCCAATATGCCCGAGAAGATCACCAACAAATTCGAGATTGCATTTAACCCAAGCGGAGCTAAATTTCAGAAATCGGTCATCGATGAAAATAATGTACCCGAAGGTGGCGAAGGAGCCGGATCTGCAAGCGGCGGAATAGGTGCCATGATAAGTCGATTTGGCGGTGGCGGCGACCGGGAAATTTTCTTTAATAACAGCGATAAAGTAACCGAATCATTTGAGCTAAATGGGGAGGCGGTATTGTTGGAAAATTCACTCGGTAGCATGGCCAAGGAAGCGGAAAAATCAGACGAAACCCGTAAAATTGCTGGTTTCGAATGTAAAAAAGCCGTGGTTACCGGTAGAAACGGTCAGAAAACAACGATTTGGTACACCACCGACTTATCCTTTCAAGCATCACCCATGCCTTCCATGTGGACTGAGGGTGTAGTTTTAGGATTAGAAACTGATCGTATGAAATACTTTGCCACTTCTATAGAGTACAGCAAGGTAAAAGACAGCGAGGTAGCTGTTCCTAAGAAAAGCCGGATGATTACGCAGGAAGAATACCAGAAAAAAATGGAAGAGATGCGTGCTCGTTTCCGCAATATGGGCGGAGGCAGTCGTGAAATCCAAATCCAGCAATAATTAAAATCAAAAGCCTCGTAAACCGGGGCTTTTTTTATGGCATCATCGCAAATAATGCTATTTTTGCTTCGAAATAAAAATCCTTAGTATGGATTTTTTCTGATATAATTTAACGAACTCTAAATCATATTGTAGATGATCAAAATTACCCTTCCGGATGGTTCTATCCGTGAATACGCCAAAGGAACCACCGCTCATGAAGTCGCCCTTTCCATTTCTGAGGGATTAGCCAGAAACGTTTTAGCCGCCGAAGTGAATGGCGAAGTTTGGGATTCCTCCAGACCTATTGAAACCGATGCTTCCCTGCGTTTATTGACTTGGAACGATACCGAGGGCAAAGCCACCTTCTGGCACTCTTCGGCTCACTTAATGGCCGAAGCGCTCGAAGCCCTTTATCCGGGTATTAAATTTGGTATAGGTCCGGCTATTGAAACCGGATTTTATTACGATGTAGATTTTGGCGATCGGGAATTCTCATCTGAAGAATTCAAACAGATTGAAGATAAAATTCTGGAACTGGCCAGAAATAAAGCTGATTACGTGCGTAAATCAGTGAGCAAAGCCGAAGCAGAAAAATATTTTACCGATAAAGGCGATGAGTATAAGCTGGATCTGATCAAGGACCTGGCCGATGGTACCATCACTTTTTACACTCAAGGTGCATTTACAGACCTCTGTAGAGGACCGCACATTCCAAATACCGGTTTTGTGAAAGCGGTAAAGCTGATGAATGTGGCTGGCGCCTACTGGCGTGGCGACGAAAACCGCAAGCAGTTGACCCGTATTTACGGCGTTACTTTCCCAAAGCAAAGCGAGTTGACCGAATACCTGCAAATGGTGGAGGAAGCTAAAAAACGCGATCACCGTAAGTTGGGTAAAGAATTAGAGTTATTTACCTTCTCCGAAAAAGTGGGGATGGGCTTGCCCATGTGGCTGCCAAAAGGCGCTGCCCTGCGTGAGCGTTTGGTTAATTTCTTACAAAAGGCCCAGCAAAAAATGGGATACGAACAAGTGGTTACCCCACACATTGGGCATAAAAACTTGTACGTTACTTCAGGTCATTACGATAAATACGGTGCCGATTCCTTCCAACCGATCAAAACGCCGCAGGAAGGAGAGGAGTTTTTCCTAAAACCGATGAACTGTCCGCACCACTGCGAATTATACAAAACTAAACCGCGTTCTTACAAAGATCTTCCGGTGCGTTTTGCTGAGTTTGGGACCGTTTACCGATACGAACAGAGTGGTGAATTACATGGTTTGACCCGTGTTCGTGGTTTTACGCAAGATGATGCGCACTTATTCTGCCGTCCTGATCAGGTGAAGGAAGAATTCAAGAAAGTGATTGATCTGGTTTTGTACGTGCTGGGCGCACTAGATTTCCAGAACTACACTGCACAGTTATCGCTTCGCGACCCGAATAATAAAACTAAATACATCGGCTCGGATGCCAATTGGGATTTGGCCGAGAAAGCCATTATTGAAGCTGCTGAAGAAAAAGGTCTGCCAACCGTGATCGAATACGGAGAAGCTGCTTTCTACGGTCCTAAGCTCGATTTTATGGTGCGTGATGCCCTGGGTCGTAAATGGCAATTGGGTACCATTCAGGTAGATTATAACTTGCCAGAACGCTTCGAATTGGAGTATACCGGTAGTGACAATGCCAAACATCGTCCGGTGATGATTCACCGTGCTCCCTTCGGATCCCTGGAACGTTTTGTTGCGGTATTGATTGAGCACTGTGCCGGCAACTTCCCGCTGTGGCTTACACCCGAGCAATTCATCGTGTTGCCTATCTCGGAGAAATATGAAGATTATGCGAAAAAAGTTTTAGAAAACCTAAATAATTCCGATATTCGCGGGCTAATCGACTTGAGAGATGAGAAGATCGGACGCAAAATTCGCGATGCCGAAATCAAGAAAATCCCTTACATGTTGATTAT
>CANHCS010000015.1 GCA_947459195.1 Sphingobacteriaceae bacterium | reverse complement strand
GGTAGAGCATAACACTTTTAATGTTGGGGTCCTGGGTTCGAGTCCCAGCGGGATCACTTGGTCTGGTAGTTCAGCTGGTTAGAATACATGCCTGTCACGCATGGGGTCGCGGGTTCGAGTCCCGTCCAGACCGCTAAAGAACGATAAAAGCCTCTAAGTTTCAACAACTTAGGGGCTTTCTTTTGTTAGCTGGGTACAGTTTTGGGTACACTTTAAAACAGACATTAACAGCCCCTTTTAATTATCTCCACTCTAATTTAGATATTCTTTTTATTTGTACGAAGCTCAATTCGACAATTATTTATTTTCAATTAGAGGGTGGCGGGGTTTGAGAAATCGAGTTATTTTACAAGAATACTGTGTTCAAACCAGAATATGATGTTTGGTTTAGACAACTATTACCTAAAAATTGTTTAATCAATGGATGTTGCATAAATTAGTTTATAATGAGACAATTCAACATTAAATAACTCTCAATAATTGAAAACTATTTCTGAGTTAAAGAATCTATAACTAAAGTCATTCTATGAAACAGGTCCTTTATGTTTTATTATTTCAACTTATAGCAATAAATACCGCCGATGCTCAAGTATTGAAAAAGATAGCTAAGGGTATAAAAGAAGGTGCCACGGGTGCTTTTGAGTTTACTAAAAATAGAGTATCTGATGCTGTTGAATTCGGAAGAATTAGAAGTATTTATAAAGATATCAATGAAAAGAAATTTGAAGATGCTACTGAAAAATTGAATGATTTTAAAGCTAAATATCCTGATAATTATGTTCACGAATATTTAAGCTACTTATTATTTAATTCGGAAGAATATGCATTAAAAAACTATGATCTTGCCTATAATAGCATTGATAGTTTAATTACATATCATCATAAATATTTTGGTGAAAAGGACAAAGAAAAACTGTGTAAAGAGATTGAACTTTGTGAACATAATTTGACTAAACAGAGTGAAGAAATCCAATTTAAGTTATTAAATGCACATAGAGGATCAGAATCAGCAATTAGTTTTTTTATAGAAAAATATCCTAAGTCCTTTGTGATTGATAGTGCTATTAATATTAGATATGCTTTGAGATATGAAAATGCCAGTGCTGTCAACAATCTGGATGCGTACACTAAGTTTATCATTCAAAATCCAAATTCGCCTCAAATCAGTGAGGCAAGATACAAACAATCGGCTTTAGCCTTCGAAAAAGCCCAGAACGAGAATAGCATATCATCGTATCAGTATTTTTTGAGAAATTATTCAGGAATAGGGTTATTAGATACAAAGGCGAAACTCGCCATCAAAAATTTCAAGATCTCAGAAATCTATAATGGTTACGCAGACATATTTAATAAATATGGACAGCATATAAAAAGATTCACCTTCGAGTTTAGCAAAACTGATGGGTCTTATAACCGTGACGATGGAATAATTCCATTTACATCAACAAGTTCGGAGTATAGATATCAATCAAATATGCTAGTGTCTACTGCATTCACTGTAGAGGGCAGCACAATAAACACAGCACAGCTCCTAGATACGCTTACAAAGCTTATAGACGACTTTAACAACGAATACCCCAATTCTAAAGAACTTTACTTTCTCAACCAGATAAAAGCAGAAATTTTAACAATTAAGCAAAGATTAGACTTTAACAATGTAGTGAAAATAGCAGACTTTTATACTGAGGCGGCAAAAACTAACTCAGCAGATCCATTAGATAGATTTATTAATACTTATCCAAAATCAATTTATGCTATTTACGCAAAAAATAAAAAAGATATTCAGACAAAGGTTGTAACTAAAAAACAAGAGTTAATTAGAAAAAGTGAGGAAAAAGAAGCTCTTGCCTTAAATCAAAAATTTAATAATTCTCCCCAAAATGGGTCAATTCAACTTACATATTCTTGCAAAAACTGTTTTGGCTATAAATACTTTTCAAGAAAAACTACTAAAGATTGCTCTAATTGTAGCTATTGGACAGATACACAGAGGTATTACAATTATTGCTCAGTTTGTAAAAATCAAAGAGAAATAGTGTTAAAAGCTTGGAAAGAGCAATGTAAAGTGTGTAACGCAAAAGGAACACTAACCGCAAAAGTTTCAAATGAATTCCAAAAACTGATAAAGTTTGCTTTATATGATAATAGCGAACAAAATATATTTGATTCTAAATATAGTTTCAAAATCAATAGTAACGTATCATTACAAGGAGTAATCAGTTATGATATTATCCATTTTTATGACTATCAATATTCTCTTGATTTATATCTATATTCAAATGGCAGCGCGAAAATTGTCTCCGAGGGTTTGAAATACACCAGAGCAGGTGATTATTACTGTAGGTGGGAGATTTTGGAAGGCAAGTTTAGTCTAAAAGCAGAGTTAAAATACAAGAATGGTGGAGATTTACAAAGATACGATTTGAATTCTTACCGTTAGGTTTATAAAGATCATCACTTAAACTTAGCAAGGCTAAGATGTTAAAACCACATAGATCTCTATTATTAATAAACTAAAACTTGCAAAAGATATCAAACATATTCACAAGGTATCAGAAATGGGAATATGTATGAATGTTGGAAAGTTAGTGGGACATTCTTTTGCTCTTTAAAATTTGAAAAGGAACATAATAAAAGAACTAGATGATAATTATATGATTTGTTTGAAAAGAACACTATCGATATTAAGCTTGATTACAATAAGTATAATTAATGTTAAAGGGCAGCATACAAATGCGAAGCAAGATTCATCTGTAAATCAAAAAATATACGAGTATTTACTTTCAGTTGATAATACGAACACATTAGATTTCAATTTCATAAAGAAGCAAAATCCTAATTTTAAGTTTTCTGAAAAAGTTTTGTACTGGGGGGATTTAAAAAATAATCTACCTGACGGCTATGGAATAAAATATTCCCCAGACTCGCTCTTTTATGCAGGCGAGTTTAAGGGTGGAATGTATAATGGCAATGGTATAAAGTTGGGAGTTGTCACATTATTTATTGGCCAATTTAGGGATGACTTTATTAATGGATATGGTTACTTGTACGGACTAAGTGATTCATCTTTTTTTGAAAAAAACCTTGATTATTTATGTAAAAACGAACTTAATAAAATAACTCCAATTCAAAATATTGTCAAAGAATATTCAGGTTTATTCTCTGATATGGACAAAGAGAAAAGATTACGAATAATTAATGGAAGTATTTCAAATTATGCTGTTGATTCTACTACGAATGAGCTGAAATATAAAATCAAACGTTCAGGTAAGTTTAAAAATGAATCCTTGGTGGAAAAAGGGGTGTTGGAAATCGACTTTATAAACTTCGGCACGATTAAATCTGGTAAATTTATTTATTATGGCAATGTAGAAGGTATGCCCAAAGGATCAGTAGTATGTATTGCATTTGATGAGAAGAATCAGATGGTTACAAAATACGACGGCTCTTTTAGTGACATATTTGATTTTAAAGGAAAAAGAACGGCGTTTGACGGCACTACTTCGGAGGGACAATTTACTAATTTCAAACTGAGCGGTTTGGGAAGACAAAGCAACGAAGAATATGATTATAATGGGGAATTTGTAAATGATGTAATTGAAGGGAAAGGAAAGATGAGCTACAAGGATCCAACAAAGCATTATCCAGGAAGTTATTTTGAAGGTAACTTCAGAAAGAATATTCCAATCTCAGGTACTTATTACAATGCACAAACCAGAGAATATATTAAAGGCGATTTAATTGATGGGAAATTCGAAGGTAAGGTGACAGTAACTCTTGATGGTAAAGTTAAAAGTGCAATTTACCGTAATGGAGTAAAAGAGTAGAGATTGCTCTTATTTTTATCTGTAAAGGGTAATTTCATCAAGAAATTTTAGGTTGTTGGGTTTAAGAAGTCAGGTTATTTTGATTACATATAGCTATAAGCTGCAGATTATCATCTGCGGGGTATATACACATACTAAAAATGAGAAAAACTGCTTAAAAGTATAGTTTGCAATTAAATCTAGATCACGAATTTTAGTAACAGCCTAGATTTTATTAAGAATAGAGCTCTTAGTTTGTACTCTAATAATCTAATTACAAGAATTGTAGTGCCTAACTTATCAATACTGATAAAACAACTCTAGGTATTAAATAAAGGTCATTCTGAGTTTAAAGTTCTATGTAACCTCTGACAATCGAATTGGTTATATGTGAGACTGATTCAGGTACATTTCTATACTATTCTTCTTCATCAAAAGATTCCTCAGTATAATCACACAGATTTATCAATTCGTCTTTAGCTTTAGTTAAACCCATTTCATATGCTTTGACGAAGTGTTCACAGGCTTTCTCACTTTGTTTAAGTTCAATCAAAACCTTTCCTATCCAAAAGTGAGCATCTGGATTCTCGTTATCAGATTTAAAAGCCTCCTGAAGGATGTTTGAAGCCTCAATCCGAGTAAAACCATGGTTGTATTTGAAAAAAGTACGTATCCGGGTCAAATTGTTGGAAGCTTTAATGTTTATGGTTCAAACAATACTTTAATTGGGAGTGGTAAGTTCGATTTTTTTGCTAAATAGAAATTATTCACCGGTCATAATCAAAGATAACCCTCTTAGGATAACCTGAGAGGGTTTTTTGTTTATGGGGTGTGCTGAAATCCCCCTTTCTATAGAAATTTCATTTTCTTTTTACACCTTTGATTTACTAAAAATTTTAGTAAATTGGTTCCTCATTATTTATCGTGTTTAAACAAGGTTTTGATAGCAAAAATGAGGAACAGGAGCCACTGAGCCATCCCGGTAAGACCTCTGGTTTTGTGAGCCCCGCCGAAGATTATATGGAAGGGCGCCTAAATATTTTGGAGCGTTTGGTGAAAGATCCGGTAAATACGTATTATGCTGAGGCCACTACGGATGAGCTGATCAATTTGGGTATCAGTAAGGGAACCTTGTTTGTGTACGACACTTCGATCAAGGCCAAACACAATTCTCTGGTAGTGGTTTGGTACCGGGGCGAATGGAAGGTACGCCAACTCTACCTGATCGGGAAACAGGTTTACCTTGGAACCGGAAAAGACACCGAAGAACCTGAAAAGGTAGACCCCAATGAACTGGTGATTCGGGGTGTAGTGACCTGGAGCTGCAGGCCCCATCAACACAAACCACACTGTTATGTTCGCTCTGGTAGACGGCAATAATTTTTATGTATCCTGTGAAAGACTCTTCCGCCCCGAATTGAATGGTCAACCCGTAGTGGTACTCTCCAATAATGACGGTTGCATTATCTCCCGCAGTAATGAGGCTAAGGCATTGGGGATTAAAATGGGCGTCCCTTATTTTAAGGTGACAGACCTGATTGAACAAGAAAAAGTAGCCGTATTCAGTAGTAACTATACCTTGTATGCCGATATCAGTGCCAGATTGATGAATAACCTGGCCCGCTTTACCCCCGAAGTGGAAGTGTACAGTATTGATGAGTGCTTTCTGACATTTAAAGGGATGGAGAACCTGCATACCTACGCCCACTATCTTCGAGAATCTGTTATCCAAAATACCGGCATCCCCGTGAGTGTGGGATTAGGACCCACCAAGACCCTGGCCAAGTTGGCCAATAAGATCGCTAAGAAATCTACTAGTGGTGTTTGTGTACTCGATACCGAGGAAGCCATTACCAAGGCCACACAAATTTTCCCTATTGCTGATCTCTGGGGGATCGGGAGAGCCTACCAGGTGAAACTGGAACTGGAGGGCATTACAACTGCCGCACAATTGAGAGCAAAACCCGAACAATGGATCAAACACCAACTGACCATTCAGGGTGTACGGCTATGGCACGAACTCTGGGGCAGAACTTGCATCCCACTCAAAGAAGTGTTGGAACGTAAACAAGCCATTTGTACGAGTCGCTCCTTTGGTAAACTGACGAGTAATCTGTATGAACTGATCGAAGCGACCACCGCTTATGCCAGTCGATTGGCAGAGAAACTCCGGGCGGATACCAGCTGCGCTACGGTACTGACGGTTCAATTACTGACCAACCGTTTCAGAAAGGACTTAGCTCAATATAATCCCGCCATTAGTTTGGCGTTGAGTCATCCTATCAACAACACGCCCGATATCGTGAAAGCGTCTGTAAAGGGGTTAAAATCCATCTACGATCCACGCTTTCAGTACAGCAAGGTAGCAGTGATCGTAACAGGTCTGATTCCCGAACAAGAAGTACAACTGAACCTCTTCACCGAATGGAACGGGCCAAAGCACAATCAGGTGAGTGAACTCCTGGATCGGATCAATCAGTACTACGGCAGCGGAACTTTACGTTTAGCCTCCGAAGGCTTTAGAAAACGTTGGGCAATGAAACGGGAGAATGTGAGTCCGAACTATACCACCGATTGGGGAGATATTTTGCGGGTGTGCTAAAACCGAAGCTGGACACCTGTATTTAACCGAACATCGATAACCCCATTCCAATCCATATCATCGTTTTAATGATATATTTTGAGGTTTTTGAACGGTTAAGGTACGGTAAGAAACAAGGGAGGACTACCGTCTAGACCGCTAAAGAACGTTAAAAACCCTCTTAGGTCAACCTGAGCGGGTTTTTTGTTGGTGGGGTGCGCTAAATGGTATGCTGAGGGGGAATTTGTAAATGGTTGAAGTGATTACTTTTTAGGACTTTTTTAGCACACGATCTTCATCTGTAATGTGAAGGTTTCCTGCATTTTCGACAAATATGGCAGTTGGGGCTGATTTTATTAGATTTTTAGAATTTATTCCTACATTTAATACTAAAATATACTGTTATGCGAATAGTACTGCTTGTTGTTTTACTCCATTTATGTTTAATTGATGTTAATGCTCAAAACAATTGGGCCCCAGATCAGTCTTTAAAGTTGAAGAATATTACTTCTTCCGTCGTTTCGCCTAGTGGGTCTAAAGTAGTTTACACTGTTAGAGAAGCTATCATGACAGATGATAGAAGTGAGTATATCAATCATATTTGGATGTGTAATGCTGACGGCAGTAATCATGTGCAATTGACTAAGGGGGATAAAAACTCAAGTAACCCAGCTTGGAGTCCTGACGGAAAACTCATCAGTTTCACATCATCAAGAGATGGGAAAAGTAATTTATACATTATTTCAGTGGACGGGGGTGAGGCAGAAAAAATTACTGATGTAAAATCGGGTGTTGGAACGCACAAATGGAGTAATAATGGCAAGATGATTGCTTTTTCAATGCTGGATGCTGCTACAGATAAGGACGAAAAAAATAAAAAAGCAAAGAACGATTGGTATTACATGGATGAAGAAGTAAAACAAAATCGTCTTTATGTTATGTTTTTAGCTCAGAATGACAGCAGTGGTAAGCGTATTCAAAAACTACTCACAAAAGAAAACTATAATATCAATAGCTTCAGTTGGAGCAAGGATGATAAACAAATAGTCTATAGTCACGGAAAAACTCCCAAAGCAAATGAGGGTTTAAATCAAGATATATCAGTTGTTGATGTAGAGAAAGGCTTAGCTAAAACGTTGATAACTAGCTTAGGTAATGAAGCATCTCCTGTTTATAGTCCTGATGGACAAAAAATAGCTTTTGAGTATTCTCCCGCTCCTGTAGATTGGTCGGGAGCAAAATATATTGCTGTATTTAATACTAAAGACGGAAAAATCACTCAATTGAAGTCCACACCTAATGAAGGCGCTGAAATAATTGACTGGTCGGCTGATGGTAAAAATGTCATTGTTCTTGATGGCAATAAAACGCTCAATAGTATCTATTTTCTAGGTGCTGATGGTAAAGGAATAGAAGAATGGAGTAAGGCAGAAAAGAGATTTATTACAACCCCATCACTCAATAGCACCGGGACACACTTTTCATTTATATTACAAAGTCCATCTAGCCTGCCACAGGCATATATTAGTGACAGTAGAAATTATACAGCTGCTAAATTGACAAACGTTAATGCTTCTTTTTTAGATAAACCAATACCTAAAACAGAAGTTATAAAGTGGACAGGTGCCGATGGGGTGGAAATTGAAGGGTTGTTGACTTATCCGATCAATTACAAAGCAGGACAAAAAGTTCCTTTACTCTTGAATATTCATGGAGGGCCTGCAGGTGTTTTTTCTCAAAACTGTATTGCTGCAAATTCAGGAACATATCCTATAGCTGCATTTGCTGAAATGGGATATGCAGTATTGAGACCAAATCCAAGGGGAAGTACAGGATATGGCACTGCTTTTCGCACAGGCAACAGAGCTGATTGGGGAGGAAAAGATTTTATCGATCTAATGAATGGTGTAGATTATTTAATCAATAGTGGATTTGCTGATGAAAACAGAACCGGTATCATGGGTTGGAGTTATGGTGGATTTATGAGTAGCTGGACAGTTGGTCATACGAATCGATTCAAAGCCGCAAGCATTGGAGCTCCTGTTGTTGATTTGCCATTTCAAAATTTGACAGATGATATAGAAGGTTTTATACCTTCTTATTTCCAATCACAGCCTTGGGAAAATTGGAGTTTATTCGACAAGCATTCCCCTTTAAGATATGTTCAAAATGTTAATACTCCTGTCATGCTTCAACATTGCGAAGGTGATCAACGGGTTCCAATAAGTAATGGAACCATGTTTTATAATGCACTCCGTCGTAGAGGAGTTGCTGTTAAGTTTTTGGTGCTACCAAGACAGGCCCATGGGCCAACTGAGCCAAGAATCAATCTAAAAGTGATGCAATCAAATTTAGAATGGTTTAGTAACTATATAAAACCCTAGGAAATTTAAACTTAACCCTGAATAATTCATCACCTCTTTTATGAACCTTTGAGTGCCAGCAATAGTGTTGCATTGGATTTCAAAGCGAAGCATACAGGAGCAGATACTTTCTTCAAACTATACGTTTAGTAGAGACTTTTGGTTAAGTAAACAGGCGTACCAAGGGTATTGACCTACTAACAAGCCTATAGTGCTTGATCTAATCGTACCCAATCCCCAAAAATGAAAATCAGAGGCAGTAAAACACTCATCTTACTTGTAACAATGATTGGCTTGATTGGCTGCAAAAAGGCCGATCAGGATGAATCTAAACCCCAAGAGGTAAAAGTCAATTTTGCTTTGACACCGGACAATAATCCGGGGACTTACGCTTTGAACAAAGATACTTTGGACTTGACCATCTCTGTTAGCTCCGCGATCCCTGAGAGTGGATTGATTTACCAAATTGAAGCTAAAAGATCTTCGGATAATCAAATCATCCACCAAACGGATAGTAATTCAAAAAACGATAAATTCCAGTTAAAAATTCCAGGTTTTGGACTCAAAGCAGATTATACGGTAAAAGTGACCGTAAGTTCAAAGAATAACCCTCTTAATTCGGAATCAAAAACAATTCAAATTGTAAGGAATCGCATTGTTGTAAACTTTTTGAAACCTTCTTATGAACTTTTCTCGAAAGTAAAAATTTGGCAAAATTATCCCGGAGGCTATGCTTCTGTTGCGAAACTAGATTATGATGGCGATGGACTGGAGGACTATGTATGGTTTGAGGGCTATGACGTAAACAAAATCTATACTTGGCCGGGCCCAATTTTTGAAAAGTTTAACGGTACTACCTTTATTAAACAGCCCATCAGTTTTCCGGGAACACAACTTTTTGCCGAAAAGATTTTAGTTGGAGACTTTAATAATGACACTTATCCTGACTTATTCTTGGTTTCTCATATTGATGAATGGGCCGGGTGTACCAACTGTAAACCTACCCCAATTAATCCACCACATATTATTTTTAACTCCCCTAATGGGTTTAATCGGGTTAAATCATTTACTGATATTACAGGAGATTGGACCCCCGGCTGTTCTGGAGATATTGATAAAGATGGTGATTTAGATGTCTTGCTATTTTCTCATCATCAAGATGTGAGCCCGAGAAGCAGGGCATTAATTAATAACGGGGCTGGTGAGTTTACTTATGCTGATTTTGGTATTAGTAATATCGAATGGGCCGATAGGGCCGAACTGGTTGATATGAACAATGATGGTTTTTTAGACCTGGTAGTAAACGATGTTATTGATGAAAATGGCTATGCCAATCGGTTTAGGGTTTTATGGGGAAATGGCGGGCCTTTTTCTGCGCAAAACAGTGTTCGACTACCCTATTCAAACCAACTTTTTATGATCAGCATCGCAGCTGAAGATTTAGATAATGATGGAAGAAAAGAGTTGATTACTGTTGGTGGAAAGGTGAATGGCGATTGGGAGGTCAATATCTTTAAAACTACTGATTTTAAAGCCTATCAAAATCTGACCAGTTCTTTCATCCAAGATAATTCAAAGAAGAATACCGATGGGATCATGAACGGTCCTATCCAAGTACAAGATCTGAACCGCGATGGTAAAATGGACATTTTTACAGCAGATCGTCGTTTGAATTTAATTTGGCAAAAAGATGTGGACGGGGTTTATAAGAGGAAACAGCTTTAGATCTTAATTTTAGTCATTGTTGCTGGGGTGTGCAAAATAAATACAAGAAAAGTGGTTACCTGTTAAAATACCGGGTCTATATCTGTGATGATGAGTCTCCCATCTGCACTTCCTCTGATTCCAATTAACCTAAGCTTATTATTGATTAGAAAAGCTTTGATATACGATGGTGTTTCTCCAAGATAAATAGCGTTTGGAGTACTCAGTTTTTCAAATTTTCCCTTATTATTTTTCCAGATCAGGTTATGAAGAAATACTTCGCCAGTAGCGAAATTTCCTTTAAATAAGTTTCCTTGCCATGCGTTTAATACGATATCTTGCCATCCGTCCTTATCTACATCGGCAATTTCAAATTCTCTAAACTGAAGCTCACTAAAATTGTACTCTAATCGATCATTACTGAAAGTGTAGTTGCCGTTCCCGTTATTGGTCCATATTTCCAGCCCGTTGATCTGGCTACTTTCATAAGCCAAGGCGAGGTCAAGATCTCCGTCTTTATCAAAGTCGACCGCTTTCATAGAGGTAACACCGAGCTCACGCGTAGCAAAACCCAACACGCCCGGTGTTTTGACGAATTCATATTTTCCGGTTTGAGAACTGAAACTGAATATGGCAAAGCTGTACCTGATTCTGGGGAAACGCGGATCTGGGCCGTAGTCTGCCATGATGATTTCCGGTCTTGCATCGTCCATGATATTGCTGACCAAAACCGCACCTGCACCACGAAGACCAGGCCAATTGGTATAAGAGATCAAATTTCTATCTGCCTCAAAACTTCCATTTGACTTTTGCAGGTAAGGGTGAAGGTTATCGAACCAATTGCTTTTAGTGCCCATGTGTAAACCTATCACATCTTTAAATCCATCATTATTAAGGTCTCCTGTGGAAATGGAATGGTAGAAACTCCTATCTGTAGAGATGTTTGACCAGCTTAGTTGCTCGCCATTGGTTTTGGCCATCATGAGGTTTCCGAAAGGCCAAGTACCTTGTCTCAATTCCAGACCGTGGTCGGCGAACACGATGGTTCCGGCATCATCAAAATATTCGCTGTCTCTACCGGCACCCATTGCACCTGCAGCATAATAATTTTCATAGACCCATTCTCCGTTTTTTTTGATCAGGTGAATTGCTGGAATAAGCGGTTCGTTGAAAAATAGTGTGGGGGAGATGATCAAATGCTCCAATCCATTTTTCGAGTAAAGTGTGGTTCCTGATATGCTGCCATTAAGCGCAGCTTCTATTTCATTTGCACTCAAATTGGCAATTGTTAGCCTGATGCTGGTGTTTTTGAAAGTTGATACTTTGTTTTCAGTTTGCTTTTGATCATCATTGGCATCCTTCTTACAAGCCAAGACGGTACATGCTAAGAGAAGGAATAATTGGTATCTTTTCATTGGTGCTCTGGAAAATGATTTCGATCAGTTAAAAATCCTTTAAGAATAAAGCTAATAATAAAAGTAGTTTAGGGTACTCATCCAATGTGTGAATTGTGTTTTGTCACCTATTTGGAATCATAAATTGTTCCTGCTGAAATAAAAGCCGTATCTTGCAACAATTCGAGGGCTGAGGTTCTCTTGCCCTTTTCAATCATCCAATACCCCAACATGCAATTTCAAAATTTAAACCTGATTGAGCCCATACTCAGATCGCTCAATGAAGAAAAATATATTACACCTACTCCTGTACAATCGCAAGCTATACCGCTGGTATTAGCCGGCAAAGATTTATTGGCCTGTGCGCAAACCGGTACCGGAAAAACCGCAGCCTTCAGCATTCCCATCTTGCAGCTTTTACATAGCAAGCCTCTTGAAGGGAAAAAGAAAATTAGAAGTTTGGTGCTTACTCCTACCCGTGAGCTGGCTATCCAGATCGGTGAGAGTTTCAATGCCTATGGCCGACATCTTCGCTTAAGCTCCACCGTCATCTTCGGGGGTGTGAACCAGCACGCACAAGTTGCTGCTTTAAATAAGGGCATTGATGTGTTAATTGCTACACCTGGCAGATTGCTGGATCTGATCAGTCAAGGTCATGTCCAGTTAAAAGATATCGAGATTTTTGTGTTGGATGAGGCAGATCGTATGCTGGATATGGGTTTTATCCACGATGTGAAGAAGCTTTTGGCCATTTTGCCTAAACAAAGGCAGTCCTTGTTTTTTTCGGCCACCATGGCGCCAGAGATCATCCAATTGGCGCAGACCATTCTCAAAAACCCTTCAAAAGTAACCGTAACACCGGTTTCCTCTACCGCAGAGATGATTCAGCAGTATGTGTATTTCGTGGATAAAGGCAATAAAAATGCGCTATTGGTTGATATCCTGAACAATCAGGAGATCAAAACAGCACTGGTGTTTACCAGAACCAAACATGGTGCCGATAAGGTGGTTAAAATGTTATTGAAACATCGAATTACTGCCGAGGCCATTCATGGCAATAAAGCCCAGAATGCCCGTCAGCGAGCATTGAATAATTTTAAATCGCAAACTACCCGGGTACTGGTGGCCACCGATATTGCTGCCAGGGGCATTGATGTGGATGAGCTGGAATACGTGATCAATTATGAGATGCCTAATGTGGCCGAAACTTATGTCCACCGAATTGGTAGAACGGGCAGGGCAGGTGCCAAGGGAACTGCTTACTCTTTTTGTGATGCCACCGAAAAACCTTACCTAGCTGATATTGAAAAATTGATCTCCAAGAAGATCCAGGTGGTGGATAAACATGCCTACCCTTTGATGGATCATCATGCCAGCAAACCAGTTAAGCAAGCCCAGGCACCCAGAAGCCAAAGACCACAGTCGAAACACCATCAAGGAGGGAAGAAATTCGGGAAAAGAAACAGAAACTCCGGACAGCATCAAAAAACGGTTACCTTCGGAGCCTGATGATTGCCGACGGAAGCTGCTGTTTTTTTATTTGATGGCTATTATACACAGTTTCAAATTGTGTGACATATATGTATTGTATCGCAATTCACACTTAAATCTTCATAATTAAATAATAGTAGGATTAACTTTATTGTTTAAGTATTTTTCTCATTCCTAAAACAACTAAAATGAAACTTAAACAAATTGTATTTACTGCTTTATGCATGATTTTAAGCACGACCGCATGGTCACAAACGTCCTTTGGCGTGAGGACAGGTGTGAATTTTGCTAGTGCACAGTTCGTTACTGATGGTGTTAAACTATCAAGCACCACTAAAGCCGGCTTGAACATCGGCGTATTTGCCAATTTTGCATTAAAAGATCGTTTATCCCTACAGCCAGAGCTGAGTTTTTCACAAATGGGAACAAAACTCGAAGACATTGATGAAGAATCTCAAACATTAAATTATATTTCCCTCCCAGTTATGGCAAAGTATGCCATCAATAATTGGGGGATTTTTGCTGGTCCTCAGCTATCCTTTCTAACTTCGGCTAAAGCTAAATATGAAGGAGAAACTGAATCTATTAGTGAATATTACAAATCCACAGATTTTTCATTGGTGTTTGGTACGGATTATTCCATCTCAAAAAAACTATTCGTGGGTGCTCGATATCAATTAGGCGTAACAAATATTGGTGTAGAGCCTAAAGATGAATATGAGTATGAATACGACCAACCAACCAACAAAATGAGAAATAGGAACTTTACCTTATCTATTGGGTATAATTTTTAGTCAATCAGCTGATTGTTTATTAAACCACCAAGTGTTTTTCGCTTGGTGGTTTTTTATTTCAAGACTATATTGACTTACTTCTTTGTATAAATTTCAATTATTTGAGATTGTAATGGATTGAAGTATAAGAATTTGGTCTTTCCACTGCTTGCATTTTGGGATATTGGGATAAAAAAGTCGGTGAGTGTAGAATTTACATCCCAATTCGCGTTTTCAAAGATATTCCCTCCTTTGTTTAACCAAACCCTTTTGTTTAATGGTTCTCCAGGGTTGGTAATAAAAAGTATGTCATTTAATTTATCAAAATTGAGGTCAATGATTAGATAGTCTCTGATATTATTACTTGCAGCGGTAGATTGAACGGTAGAAATCTCTTCCAATTGTTTATGGTCATTATCCTTCGATCGGAAGATTTTTTGTGATAGGATGCCGCTTTCTACGAAGTAAAAGAAATTGTATTTGTTGGCGTTGTTTGAATTGGGCATCCCTATCACTTTATAACAACCAAAATCGTTACCAAATGGCCGAACAGTAGAGCTATTGGTTTTGGTAAACGTATTGTTGGTAATGTTTATCTTTTGAATGTAAGTAGCCGGTGTGGCCGATCTATCAATGTATGGTGCCGATACTAGATCGGTTATCCCATCAGTATCCATATCAGCAATAAAAATACTTCCAGTTTGGTTTTGAGGTGCTATATTAATCCTCTTACCTAATGTTCCGTTTGCATTTATAAACAGTTCCATTTCGCTGTTTGAGAATGACTGCACTACCAAGTCTTTATCTCCATCATTGTCGATATCACCTACCGCAGAATTATGATAAAATTTTTGGATATTGGTTAATTCTGCTACGGCCGCTTTGCTAAAAGTGCCATTTGAATTCCCCCAAAATAAATGATTAACATAGCCAGGGAATTGTCCATTCACGATTAATGAGGGAGTTTCTTTTCCATGATCGGCAACAAACAGGTCTTTAATGCCGTCTCCATTGAGATCTTCATAGTAAAAAGGACTCTTTGGGAAACCGACTTCTTTATATTCACCCAGAAGCGATGTTGTATTTTCTGTCAAAAGACCAGAATTAGTATCAATTCTGAATGACCTGAAATAATCGTAAGTAGTCCCAAATAAGTCTGCAAAAGAGGTGACTAGGTGATAATTACCATTCACCTGAATTATTTTAACGGTTTCAGGGTGGATGCTATTCACTTTTAAAGGACTACTGTAAACAATGTTTTGAACAGAGGTGTAAATAGTGTTTTTATCCTGTGTCTGCGGATTGTTTGAATTTTCAGTTTTCTTACATCCCCAAAATGCCAGTACAGCAAGGCTCAACAATAATCTTTTCATTTTTACAAATATTAATTTAGACCTATAATAGTGCTATTATCTGATGTGGTAAATTTTAATTGTGTGAATTAGTATTTCACTTAATTTGCTGTGTTTATATGACCAAGCATTATTAGGTTTGATAATTATAGCTTATTCATGATGAAGAAAGTTCTTGTCGGTTTTATTTTTTTTATTTTTTATAGCTTTTCCTCCTTTGCGGATAGCAAACATTTGACCTGGTTTGATGGTTCGGTGCAGCTTAGGAAAAGGATAGATCTACATAATAGAAAACTCGAATTGGAATTCCAGCCAGGTAAATGGCAGCTAATTCGACCAATAGCATTAGACAGTTTGCTTGATGAGCGTCTCCCTCCAAGAATCAGTAGCCATAGTTTTTATTTGGGTGAGTCTAAATGGCGTTTTGTGCTGGCGGGTACTGGGATTGTTTTTGATTTTGATGAGGCCCGTGGCTTATTGACCAAGGCCGACAGGACCTATTATGCTGGCTATAATTTCGGCGCCAGCGTTTTTCTTCGTAAAAACACCTTGTATAGTTTTGGTGGATCAGGCTTTTGGAATTTCAGCAAGGCATTGACCTTTTTTGACGAACCATCTAAAGAATGGGAAAATATCAAAGCAGAAAATTTAGGACCTGAAGCCATCTTTAATGGATTTCATGGATACGCCTCTAAATCTGATGTGTTCTATTCCGGCGGATCGGAGTACCATTCGTTTTTAAACAAGCAGCCCACCGAGATGGATGCGCAATTGTATGCTTTTGATTTTAAATCAAACCGCTGGAACGTATTAGGGACTATTCTGCCTGAATTGTTGGAATTCAAGTCACGTGAAATCTTATGGTCTGGACAATATTTCATCCAATTTTCTGGTGAAGTAATTTACATAATTGACCCGCTAAAGAATAAGGTATTTAAATATCAGAGTGAAACGCGTACGTTTCAACCAGCTCCATTGATGTACGTACACAATGGTACTCTCTATGGTTATTGGGATGAAGAGGGTGGTAAACGATTTTCTTTTGCAATTGCGGATTTGCTCAAGCAATCGACCATGATAGGCTCTTTTTACAAAGCAAAATCTTATTTAGGCTATTATGTAGTGATAGCATTAATTCTACTCTTATTCGCTATTGGCTATAACCAACGCCATAAACTCCAAAGAAAACGAAATTTAAATTTGGATGAACAAGAACTCGGTTTACTGAGCGCACTGTTAGCTTCCCCAAAAGGCTTAACTACCATTGAAGTGAATGATTTATTGTGTCTTTCTAATAAGAATTTAGATAACCAGCGTAAACTCAGATTGAATATTATTTCTAATATCAATCATCAAATCTATTTAAAATATCGTATCGAAAATGCGATTTTGCGAACTCCTTCATCTATGGATAAAAGGCAGAGTTTGTATACGCTCAAAAAAGAATTGGTACCAAGTTTAAAACAGGACTTCTAGTAGATTTCGATTAATCATAAAAAATTAAGTGAATCACCTAATTGAATGATTGATCAGTTTTTTTAGGGATTAGATTTGACGATCGATCTTTTTTCAAAAATAAGATCTTGTCAAATCATTTTCAGAAACGTGAATTACGTTTTGTCACACATTGTATCTCAAAGCCGCATCCAAATCAATAATCAAAAGTTATATTTGATTAAAAGCAAGAAAAATGAGAGCAGCCGTACTTGTACTTTTATTACTTTTTAATGCTATTATTTCTTTTGGGCAGGTTCACAAAGGTTTCAGATGGATTGGCCCTAACCATTCATTGTATACACTCGATGTTAAAACAGGAGTGCTGAGTGAGGAAAATATAAAGCCAGAGCAACGTGATTTAGGTAAACTACAAGGTTCTGAGCTTTTACAATCAGAATTGCCCGGCGATTTCGACATTCATGCTTTTTACAAGGCCGACTCGCTGCTCATTACCGTTCCTGGTACCGGATTGCTCTATAGCTTGAGTATCCCTAAATTGAAATTGACCCGTTTAGATCAAACTTTTTTTAGAGGGTATAATTTTAATGCCAGTCAGTTTAGTAGAAAAGATACCTTATTTTCTGTTGGTGGAGATGGATTTTGGCAGCGCCACAGCATCTTTACCTTTTATAATCCCAAAACATTTGAATGGGATATTTATGAATCAAGAAATGAGAACCCCAATCCGTCTGATTATTTGTTTAGCGGCTATTCAAAAGAGGAAGACGCATTTTTCTCCAGCTATTTAAACCCCGATTCGGCAATAGAAAGCAAGAAAATTCCGTTTATGGTGTTCTCTTTCCAACAGAAAGAATGGAAATATATGGGGAACTTGACCAAGGAACTGGTTGAGTTTGCTAAAAAGAAATACAGAAGTGTTTGGACGGGGAAGCACATGATTTTTTTTAGTGACTTACCGAATTCAGTAATTTATTTAGTTGATCCCTTTAAAAATGAGCTTTACCAATACCGTTCGAATAGGGATCATTTCTTCATGTTAAATGCCGAACAATATGCCCTCAATGGATATTTGTATTCACGAGGGACTGTGAGTGCGGGAAAACGGGATAAAATTCATTTCGACAGTCTTTTAGTTAGTGATATGCTAAAAGAAGCTCAATTCATTGGTAAGGTTTATAAGTCTGAGACGGATCTCCGTATTTACGGATTAGCAATTATCTTTTTAGTGCTTGTCAGTTTGACATTTTTGATCTATCGCAAGAGACAGCATAAGCAAAATCATTTAAAACTAACTGACCAGGAACTGCTGGTGATCAAACAACTCTTTTTAAATCACCCCAATACGAAAGTTTCCAGTTCAGACTTGAATCACTTGCTTCAGCTTGACAATAAATCTTACGACAACCAAAGACAGATACGGAATCGGATTATTATAACTATTAACCAAAAGTTATATACCTATTTTGATTCTAAGGATTTGATCATGCGTTCTTCTAATAATGAGGACAAGCGTATGATGGATTATTACATCAATCCTGAAATAAAGCCAAAAGACCTCGAGAAATTGAGGGATTTAGCTTAAGCAGCGTAATGCTGTTTTAGATTAGTCTTAAACTCTCGCAAAATCAGTTCGTACTAGCCTAAATTTTAGACTGAATTTTGTATATTGCAACTTTGTTGCATTCAGTGAAAAATTACCGAGATACTAAAGCCCTGTCCGAAATTAGGAAGCTTATTCAGGATTCCTCAATTGCACTTTCTCATGCAGAAATATTGAGTATGCTCGATGGATTATGCGATCGAGTAACGGTGTACAGAATTTTGGAACGTCTGGTTAAAGAGAATATCATTCATAAAATAATTAATGTGGATGGGGTGCTAAAATTTGCATCTTGTACTCAATGCAAACAAGAACACGAGCATAATCACATACATTTCAGCTGCGAGAAATGTAAAATGGTGGTATGTTTGAATGACATCTCCCCGGTTTTTCAAATGCCGTCTTCGTACATAATTAAACAAATGAATTTTACGGTTGCAGGACTTTGTCCGGCTTGCGCATAAAACTCCCCATTGTATATGATTGTAAAGCCTTGCATGAAAGACCAATTCTACACTTTTAAAGTGTGGGTACTATGCTTGCTTGCTTGCTCCATCCTTACAAAAAATGCCACTGCTCAAGAATGTGATTTGCGATTAAGTGGTATAGTTTACGATGGCGCTACTCAACAGCCATTAGCGGGCGCAACTGTTCGTTTAGAATCGAGCAATAAAATAGCGATTACGAATAAATCCGGAGTTTATCGTTTTACTAAACTGTGTTCCGGAAATTATCGGATAAAAATAACCCATGTGGGTTGTTTGCCTCTCGAAACCAGCGTCTCCTTAAATTCAGATTTGCTGAACTATAATTTCAATCTTTTGCACTCTTCTGAGCAGCTGAGCGAAGTGGTGGTAAGCTCTAAACTTGAAAGAGATATCAATACAATTAAATCTAGTTTAGATTCGCTTGATATGCAGAAAACCAAGGGCGGAACTTTGGGCGAAATGTTGAGGCAGTTGAGCGGCGTATCCGTTTTGCAAACCGGCAGTACCGTTTTTAAACCTGTTATCCATGGTTTACACAGTCAAAGAGTGTTAATTTTAAATAATGGGGTTAGGCAAGAAGGGCAGCAATGGGGAGCAGAACATGCCCCTGAGATAGATCCCTTGGTAGCTGCTAACCTTACGGTAATTAAAGGTGCAGGTGCACTTAAGTACGGGGCCGACGCCATTGGTGGTGCAGTTTTGGTGGAGCCACGTAGTTTAGACATTGATGCAGGTTTGCGTGCCGAGTTTAATTCCATTTATTTTTCAAATAATAGAATGGGCCTACTCAACGCCATTGTAGAACATGGTGGTACTGAAAAAAGTGCTTGGTCATGGCGAACACACCTTACCTACAAGCGAGGTGGTAATGCCCGTACCCCCGATTATTGGTTGCACAATACCGGTGTAGAAGAATTGAATTATTCATTGCATGCGGGCTATCAAACTGAAAAAACCAAAGCGGAATTCTTTTTCAGTGCATTTAATTCTACCATTGGAATATTCTGGGGCGCCCACATTGGTAATTTAACAGATTTAGAGAATGCGATTAAGAGCGAAAAGCCCTTGTTTAATATCGATGAATTCAATTACCAAATTGGCAGGCCAAGACAAGAAGTTGCTCACTATTTAATCAAAGCAAAACTTACCCGCGAACTGGATAAAAATCGAAGAATCAATTTTTGGTTATCGCATCAAGAAAATTTCAGGCAGGAGTATGACCGGGCACTTATTGCCAATACCGCAGAGTTAGATCTTAATCTAGGCACCACTACTGCCGACATCAATTACGAAACCAACAGATTTGCCAATGCTCAAAGCCAAATTGGCCTCAGCGTGCAAAAACAGGCGAACGTTTGGAACGGAAGTAGATTCTTTATTCCGAATTATACCAACTTGCTGCTGGGTATGTATGCCATCGAAAAATGGGCAAAAAACGATCTGCAAATGGAGGCAGGATTGAGATACGATTACCGAAGTTTAGAGGTATTTAGAAATCAAAACGGACAAAACTTCCAAATAGATCGTTCATTTAACAATCTTTCGGCTTCATTTGCAATTAATTACGTTCCGAATAATCGTTTGAGCTGGTTAAACAATTTCTCCTTATCATGGAGGCCGCCCAATGTGAATGAATTGTATGTGAATGGCTTGCATCATGGTACGGCAAATTTTGAAATAGGCGATCCTGATTTAATTAGTGAAACCGGCTGGAAATATACCACTCAACTCAATTATCAATGGAACACGAATACACAGTTGGATTTAACTCTGTACACTAATTATATTCAAAACTTTATTAATCTGGTACCAGTTTTGCCACCCACCCTTACTTTGCGTGGCGCTTTTCCAACTTTTAAGTTCCAACAAGCAAATGCACTGCTCAGTGGAGCAGACCTGACCTTCAATACCACCTGGGATCCATCTTGGGCCTATCGCTTGAAAGCCAGTTTGTTGTTGCCTCGTAATTTAGATACCCGCACTTGGTTACAGCAAATGCCTGCTCCACAAATTGATCAGGAAATTAGCTGGTATTTCTTGCCGGGTAGCAAAAACAGTTTTTTATCAACCAACGTTTTATGGGTGGCTCAGCAGCAGTTCATTCCCAATAATTTTATAGACTATTTGCCACCACCTAAGCAATATTTGCTTACCAATCTAAATTTTGCAACAGAGTTGCATTTTATGAAAAATCCGATTAGCTTTGGTGCCAGTATCTATAATTTGTTTAATGTTCGCTATCGCGATTATATGAACCGATTTAGGTATTTTGCCGATGAGGTGGGCACCAATGTGGTACTTAGACTTAAAATGAATTTATAGTTATGCTTAGAAAATATTTTGCACTGATACTCTTTGTTGCTTTTGTCGCAAGTGTGTCGTCTTGTAAAAAAGCCAGTATGGCCAAGAGTGAAACTGAGCACGAGGCCATCAACAGAGTGGAGCTCATTTTTAAGCAAGGCGGCAATACCGTTGCCACTATTGTGGCAGAAGATCCGGATGGCGACGGTGGTAATCCGCCTTCTAAAATTGATGCCATTAATTTACAAGCTAATCAAACTTATAATGTGGAAGTGAAATTCTTCAACATCATTAATGGCAGCACTAAAGATGTTACCAGCACTATTCAGCAGCAAGCCAAGGAGCACGAAATTTATTTCATCTTATCGGGGTTAAATTTTCCGATTGAAAAGAAGGATTTTGATGCCAACGGCTTCCCTTTGGGACTTATTTCGCAATGGAAAACTGGCAATGCGAGTGCTCAAGGTTCTGTATTGTTAAAACTGATGCACAAGCCTCTTGTGAAAGGTCCTAATGATGATCCATCTAAAGGTCATTCAGACATAGCTGTTAATTTTCCACTAAAAGTGAATTAATCATCAATGACTACCATCTAAATAAATAACCAATTTAATTTAAACACCAAATTTTAAAATCAATCATGAAAAAGTTAGTATTTCTTGCCCTGTTTACCGTATCTGCTGGTCTTGTTTATGCTCAGGCACCTAAAATCGGTTTTAAAGCAGGTATGAATTTGAACCATGTTAGCACCAATGACGATGAATTAAAGCATGATTTAGCTGGTCGTGCCAGCATGCACTTCGGTGTAATCGCTGATTTCGAAATGAGTAAAACCTGGTCATTTCAGCCACAATTAATGTTCAGCGGTCGTGGTGCCAAATTGGCCCATGGCGATCATTCAGATGTTTATGCTTTTAATTCATTAGAGGTGCCGCTTAATTTTGTGTATAAAAAAGATGCTGCTAAAGGCTTCTTTATGGGTATGGGCCCTTCGTTTGGCTATAATTTAAGTGGCAAAATCAAGGAAGACCATGAATCTGAAGACATTGAATTTGGTTCAGAAGGAGGACAAATCAATCGATTTGATTTAGGCCTGAATGCATTGCTTGGTTATCAATTTTCTAACAGATTTTTTGTTTCTAGCAACTATTCTTTAGGCTTAAGCAACTGGAACAACACAAGTGCGTCTACCTGGAGAAATAATGTAGTAGGTATCTCTATTGGTTATTTTCTGAAGAAATAAGTTAAATCTTTTCTTATTAAAAGCCCCGGGTAAGATGTACCTGGGGCTTTTTTTGTCATCTTTTTTCCTCACCTATTTCGGTGCAACAGCATCAATAAACAATTAAAAAAGTTGAATTTTATTTGACAATTTTATTTGGACTTATTCTAAATAAGGTATATGTTTGTTTCGCTATTTATAATTATTCTAAATAAATACGGATATGAAACTACGTGTGGGATTAATATTGTCTATCATCTTATTATCCAGTCAGTTATACGCTCAAAAATTGATGTTGACCGGCAGGGTGCTCGATCGTAATGATCAGGTAGTGGTGGGTGCAAATGTAGTATTAAAAGGAACCGTGAGAGCTGTTCAGACAAATGATAAAGGGGAATATGTGATCAAAGGTCTGGACAAGGGTAAATATGTGATTCAGGTTAGCTTTATTGGTTTTAAAAATAAAAGCGTAGAGGTGGACTTATCTGATAAGCCATCCATTGAAACCGATTTTAAACTTGATGAAGAGGGACTTTGGTTGAACGAAGTGGCTTTCTTGTCGAGCAAAGGCATTAGAGGCAATGAACACCTGCCAGAAACCGATAATTTTAGCATCAATGCTACCAAAAAGAACGAGCTGATTAAACTTGACAATATTGATGCGAACCTGGCTATGAATAATAGCCGGCAGATTTTCGGTCGCACGCCCGGTATTTCTGTTTGGGAAAATGATGGTTCTGGTATTCAATTGGGCGTAGCTTCCAGAGGCTTGAGCCCTAACCGTTCGTGGGAGTTCAATGTGAGAATGAATGGTTATGATATTACACCCGATCCGATGGGTTATCCGGAGGCTTATTTTACACCCCCAATGGAAGTGGTAGATCGTATTGAAATTGTTCGTGGGGCTTCTTCTTTACAATATGGTTCTCAATTTGGTGGTCTGATGAACTTTGTGATACGTAAACCTGATATCTCCACTCGTTTAACCTTCGAGTCGCAAAATACGGTGGGGAGTAATGGGCTGTTTAGTACTTTCAATTATATCGGAGGAACCGAAGGCCGTTTAAGTTACACCGCTTACTATCAAAAAAGACGTGGTGACGGTTGGAGAGAAAACAGCTTCTTTAATACAGATCATGCCCACTTGGAGTTCAGCTACGCGGTTTCAAAAAAATTGAAAATTGGTACGGAGATCACTTATATGATGACTGAGAGTCAGCAGCCGGGTGGTTTGACCGATGTTCAATTTAATCAGGATGCCCGACAAAGTCTACGTGAAAGAAACTGGTTTAGCACTCCATGGTTGATTCCCTCCCTAACGGCAGAGTATGTGTTTAATGAAAAAACAAAATTGAGTTGGAAAGCTTTTGGTACCATTGCCGAAAGAAACAGTGTAGGCTTTGTAAGAGCAATTACTGAAAACGATAATTTCGGGAACCGCCAAGTTGACCGCGATTTGTATACCACTTATGGTTCTGAATTACGCTTAATGAGCGATTTTAAATTCTTGGGCTTGAACAATACCTTGGCTGCGGGTTTGAGGTATTTCAATGGTCACATCGATCGCAAACAACTTGGTGTAGGAGATGCAGGAAGAGAAATGAATTTCGATCTCTCGGCAGGTATTTACCCTCGTGATCTTGATTTCTCGAATATCAATACTGCAGCTTTTGTAGAAAACGTTTTCCGTATCAATCAAAAATTACTCTTTACTGCTGGTGTGCGTTTAGAAAATATCAGTTCTATCATGCAAGGCAGATTTAACGTGGTGAATGGTCAGCAGGTCAACCTGTCACCTATTGATCGTAATCGTTCATTTCTGATTTTCGGTGCAGGAGCCGAATATCACATCACTCCAACTACTGAGTTCTATACTAATATTTCACAGGCCTACCGTCCGGTATTGATTTCCGACCTGACTCCACCTGCCACTACCGACGTAATTGATCCCAACCTGGGAGATGCTCGCGGTTATAACTTTGATTTTGGGTACAGAGGGAAAGTGGGCAATTTCTTAAACTTTGATGTGGATTATTTCCGATTGAACTATGACAATCGCATCGGTACCATTACCCAAATGAACGCCAATGCACAAACTTATCAGTACCGTACCAATTTAGGCCAATCTGTCAGCAAGGGATTTGAAGCTTACATTGAGTTTGATCCGATCGCTGCCATTTTCAAAAGTTCTAAACTGGGTTATCTCAGCTTTTTCGCTTCCCTTGCTCACATCGATGCAACTTATACCGATTTTAAAACCACTTCCTTGCAAAATGGTCAAATCGTACAAGGGAATTTAGCAGGGAAAAGAGTAGAAAATGCGCCAAGAAGCATCAACCGTTTTGGTGCAACTTACAGCCTCAAAACGCTTTCTGTTACCTGGCAGTTAAGCAGTATTGGTGATGCCTTTGCCGATGCCTCCAATACCATTGCTCCAAATGCAGCTGCTACAACGGGTTTAATCCCAGCTTATCAGGTACAAGATTTATCAGCAAGTTTCAAGTTTTTAAAGAACTATAACCTGAAGGCGGGTGTAAACAACCTCACCGATGAACGTTACTTCACTCGTCGTGCTGGAGGCTATCCTGGGCCTGGTATCATGCCTGCTGATGGACGCATCTACTACATCTCTGCCGGTTTGAAATTTTAAAATCGAGCACATAAAAAAGCCTCGGGTATTCGCCCAAGGCTTTTTTATTTACCAAAAATGAACAGTCGAATTGTATAGGTTTAGTTTCTCTTAAATTCTACTCTTCTGTTCAGTTCTCTGCCGGCTTCAGTCGCATTAGAAGCAACAGGAGCTGACTCTCCAAAACCTTTAGTGATCAGGTTTTCAGCTTTTACCCCTGCGTTAACTAAATAAGTTTTCACCGCGGTCGCTCTATCTACAGAAAGTGTCATGTTACGTTCCACGCTACCTTCTTCAGAAGCATGACCATTCACCATTAACCTTACATTTGGATAAGCTTTCAATTCTCTGGCAATCTGATCTAAAATTTCATAATTGCTGGTTTTTAAGACAGAAGAATTGAATTCGAACTGCAAATTGCTGTAGTTAAAAGTAGGCTCGGGTGCTTTCACTTCCGGGCATCCGTTATTGGCCGCAATTCCAGCTACTTCCGGGCATTTATCTTTTGAATCGGGAATACCATCTTTATCGGTGTCTGCTTCAACTGGCGGAGCCATAGGAGCCTCTACCACAGGAGCCGGGGCTGGAGCAGCTGGTTGAACAACCATCTTTTTAGATTTACAGGCCGGTAATACAACTAATGCTGATATTAAAACCAGGCCTAAAATGGAGATCGTGTTTTTAAAATTTTTCATCTTATGAGATATTTAATGGTGAAATTGTTTCAAAAATTCATTTAAAACTACAGTTCCTGTGCTTCATTTACAAATAAGGCGTCTTTCTATGGGCTTCTTTTGATATCCCTCTGACTTAAATAACGAAGCAATAGCAATTTAAGTATCTCAGTTCTTTTGTATTGAAGTTTATTTATTCAGGAGGATTTTAGATCCCACAAATGAGCATACATTTCTTTAAAATGCCTTCTTGCCAGAAAAAATGGCCGAAATTACTTGTACATGGGGTGCAGTGAGTATGGCAATACTCATGAATAGAATGGCCAATATGCGGTTTAAATCTCCATAAAAGAAGAAGAGTAGGCTGGCTATCATGATGAAAGCAGCCAAATTGGTGGGGAGTGATTTTTTGAATAGGAATAACCAGCTTTGGTGTTCCCAGCCCAATGATTTTCGGATCTCGGTAATGGACAGGCCGGCATGCCAGCAACTGAAATAAAACCCGAAACCGAGAAGCAGCGGCAGGTTAAAAACAATCAACCAAAGTAAAATCAAGGGCAATAACTGGCCCACCCATGAGGAATTTCTACGTTGATTTTTTATAAAGTAGAATAAAAAGAATCCTCCGATAAAGCATAAGCTAATGGTCAACCATACAAATCTTTGTTCATACACTGTAGTAATATGGTCTGAAATTCGGAGCTCGAATCCTGGGAAGGAAGACAGAATAACTTTTGCTTCGGGCCAATGGAACAAAAGGTAGTTCCCAAGGAAAATCAGGCCGAAGCATGTGCTGATGATTTTATGAATGAATTGACCCTCATTCATCAGTTCGAAAAGGTCCATCTCCCCAAAATGATAGGCCGAAATCAGGATAAAAAGGAGAATGGATAAGGCCGGATTCAAGTACCAAAGCACCGCGTAAAGCAGGCCATAGCCTAGGTAAAAAAATAAAAAACGAAACATCGATCGCCATTGGCTTTCTTCCCCGCGACTTTTGAGGTACAAAAAATGATCGAGTGAGCCATGTGGAATTCCGATGAGCACGATTCCGAATGCGAAAAATACCAATTGTACAGTATCACTTAAACCGAAACTCTTTTCCGCCAATAAGAGCAGGGTGCCCAAGCACAATATTTTAAGCCGGAGAGGGAGTTTAGCGACCGCGAACATATTGATAAACCTGTTTTAAAAACAATCTTTTTGGCAATGAGCTGAAAATACTGATTTCCTCCAGTAAACTGGAATCCTCATCCAGAAATTTAAGTACAGAAATCCAGTCGTTCTTTGAGAAGAGTTTGGTCATGATTTCTCGTACCCGTTCAGGTTGATTTTGAATGATTTGCAAAAGCAATTGGTCATAAAATTTAAACCTATCGCTGCTGATTGCTTTCCTTTCTTTTTGATCGAAAAGCAAATGGTTTAAACCTTGGGTATCTTTCATGATCCGCTTAAAGGCATAACCGGTAGTAGGTTTAATGGCACCTGCAGCTGCACCAATATTAATCGCTCCGGCATCATTAAATAAAGAAAAAGGGAAATTAGACATTGGGATCTTTCCCGATTCTGTGCGCTCAATTACATATTGAGTATTCCAGTGCTTTTGGATATAAGATTCGAGCTGACGGGTGTACACCTCTTCCGGATAAGATTCAGCGCTCGAAAATGCAGTAAATTCTACCAAAGCCGTATTGGCCGAAAAGGGCAACACATACATGAAATTCGCTCCGGGACCTTGTTCAATGCTGAAATCCATCAGCGTGGCAGCTTCTTGATCAAAAACCGGTTTTTCTGTTTGGATGAACCAACCATAAAAGTGCTGCCAGAGTAATATGGTGTTTGTGGGAGGATGGGTAAAATCAGTGACGCTGTTAAAAACCCGGCTTGCTTGGTAATCGTTTCGATCGGTCTTGACGGTGAATAGTCCGTTTGTTTGTTGAACAGATTCAAACTGCTCATTGATGATTTTTACTCTGGCTGATTTTCGGATCAGCTCATAGTGGAAATCGAAAAAATCTTCGCTGCTGATGTAATGATAGGCATATGGTTGGATGTTTTCTGCCAAATGGATGTGTTCAGCGTGGAATGCAATCTTGTGCCAACGTTTACTTACCAAAAAATCGTATTCACTTGGCTTATTGGCCCAAAAACACCATGACTTACCCGGTATCGATTTTTCTTTCTCAATTAAAAGAATATCTCCCGTTTGATCATGAGGCATTTTTAAAAGCTGCCGTATGAGTTGCATACCGGCACAGCCGCCGCCAATAATGATAGATGGATGATTCATATCAGAGAATAAATAACAAAAGGTATCCATTTGGATACCTTTTGTTATTTGTAAAGATTATTTAAGATTATTTACCAGAACGGCTTAATGCATAAATAACCAAACCGAAACCGATTTTGTTTACCGCATCACCAATGTTGTAGATGATGTCCATGTCTAAACCTAAGTTTCCGAAAGCGGCATACCACTGACCATCTGCAGTACCAGCCATGTATCCGATAGGATAAATAGCCCAGCCAATCACCACAAACTTCAATAAAGAGTTTACAGCTTTTTGTACAGCTGGATCGCTGGCTTGAGATAATTTAGCCACTTCACCTTTCCATACTTCATACACAATGTAGAAGTAAGCAAGACCTGAAATTAAGCCCCAGAATGCTGCCTGATCTCTGGCAATTGCTTCTCCCCAATAACCAGTTACCAACATGATTACTGAAGCAAAAATCAATTTCCAAAGTAAACTGCTTTTCGCACCTGCTTTTTTGGTGATCAGGTAGAATTCAACGCACATCAAAGGCACAGTCAGAATCCAGTCAACATACCTGAAGAATACAGGTGAAGCGCCAGTTTCTAATTGGTAACCTCTCATGTAGTAGTAATGTACTGCTGCGATGAAAGTAATAATACCCGAAACGAGTACAGAAGTTCTCCATTGTGGGGAAGTATTCCCTACTTCAAAAAAGAAGAACACCGAAGCGGCCATCATGGCCATGGTGCCAATAAAGAAAGTAAATGCAACGTAGTCAGTGTTCGAAATGACCATAGATGCATCAAGCATTAAGTTTAACATAATGTTTATAATTTGGTTAACCCTACTCGTGTGGCTTTTCGGATACGCCCATTTTTTTATAGTGGGCATGCCCCCACTTTGGTTGATTATTAAATTAAATATTGGAATTAAAAATTATCATTCCAAGTAATTATCTAATTATATATCAGCGACTTATTAACAATTAGAGGATTTTTGATAAGTATTATTAGGTACTTGCCTGCCTTTTTAATACTCTAAAGGCATTATTTGCTCGATTTATTGTTTTTCAAAATCTTGTTGATAAAATTCATAAAATCAATCGATTTTAATTCACTAAAAATCAGTGTATTAATAAAAAACAGCACTACAGGGGCATAATTTTGATAGATTTTTGTGCTAAACCGCCAAATAAAAACTTACAAAAAAATGACTTGAGCCGAGCAAGGTAAAGGAACTCATTTGAAGAAAGCTAAAGATCATTTAACCTGCCGTACATTAAAGCACGGCAGGTTAAATGAATAAAGGGCTGTTTTTCAGAGGTAGATGAAATGCCTTTATTTTCTAATGTATTTGAACAGAAATATTCACCTACATTTTAACAATGAACAAAAAGACCAATTAATTGTCGTTGAACCAATAATTTTAGCGTGAATTGAGTGATTTCACACACTTTCACATATTTTTTGTATAACCTATAATTATATTTACTCGACTGCTTTTTTAATTTACTTTTTGTACGGTGCATGAATAGAAAGTTTAGGTTTTTATTAATATTACTTTTTACTGTTAGTCACGTTATACAGCTCGACGCCAAATCGAGAGATATTAGATGGTTTGACTATAAAAGTGCTCTCAGACGAAAAATTAATATAGATACAAAAGAACTGCGAGCTGAAATTAGTCCAGGTAAATGGGAGCTTTTGGGAAAAGTTAATGTTGATCCACTGGCGCTTAAAGATTTGCCCTTAGGTTTTGTTAACAGTCATTTTCATATGCCCAATGACAGCCTCATCTATTTTACCATTTTTGGAACGGGTCAGGTTTATGAATTCAAGCCAACTAACACGACACTCAGGCGTATTGATCAAACCTATTACAGGGGATATAATTTTGGCTCCATTCCGTTTATTCGAAAAGGTAAATTGTATTCTGCAGGTGGGTACGGGTTTTGGCATTATTCAAATGTGCTAACTACCTACAATTTTAATAAAAGCGAATGGGAGGTAGTTATTCCAAGGAACGTAGGCCCAGAAGTAATTAATGAATATGGGTTTAATGGTTATTCAAATAATGAAGATGTATTTTATTCTGGAGCAAGTACTAATGAAAATCTATTTTCAGATCTAAAGCGTTATCGAATTAAGCAATTCTTTAAGTACGATTTTAAAAATCAACAATGGACGGAACTCGGTTCGATTAATGAGGAGTTATTAGCCGAAACTTCCAGAGAAATTTACTGGAATGGCACCTATTTTCTCCAGTGGGCAAGTAATAAACTCTATATCATTGACCCCCTAGCCAACGAAATTTTCGTTTATAAAAATAATGAGCGATTTTTTGTGTCCAACAAAGAGTATTTTAGTAAAGGAGATACGATATATAACTATTGGAGTGATGATAATGGTGGATTAGAATACTTCTCCGTTAAGGAATACCTGAAGAATGCAGAATATGTTGGCCCCTTTTATAGCAGAGAAACTCCTTTATTACATTATTTATTGATCTTTTGTATCATATGTTCGGCCGCCGGCTCATTTTGGATGTATAAAAGAAAGATAGGGAATACAAGGGCAGGTTACTTTGACAGTTTAGAAGAGAAACTACTCCTGGCATTGATGAAAAAGCATACTAAAGGCGGTTTGAGCAGTCAACAAGTGAACGATTCGCTATTGCTGCATACCAAATCTTTTGATAATCAGCGCCGAGTGAGGATCAACGTGATCAACAAAATCAATCAAAAAATGACTCATCATTATAAAATTATGGATGCGATTTTACGCCTAGCATCCGCAGAGGATAAAAGACAAAGTATTTATAAGCTCAGCCCCGAAGCTTACCAGCGCTTGAAGGAATATTTTAAATAGTCATTTGACGTGGTGATGTTTGAGATGATGGCAGAAGTGCTTAATTTTAGCCATCAATTAAATACCGTGAAAAATACATTTGCTATTTTGCTAGTATCAGCGTTATTATTTACGAGCGCTTGTAGCACCAGTTCTAAAATTGCAGCTCTCAAGCCAGCCTCCAATTATAGTTCAGCTATTGTTTATGATAAGCAAGAGTCTTACCTCAACTTGCCATTAGAAATTCAAGTCGCCGACCTGCAAAGCCAGACCAATAAATACCTGAATGGTTTGATTTACGATGACCAGGTGTTGGAGGATGACAATGTGATGCTAAAGGTCTGGAAAGAGTCGCCAATTCTTATACAGGAGAACGCTGGAAAGCTGGAAATGGCTTTACCGCTCAAGGTATGGGCCAAGGTGCGTTATGGTATCGAAAAATTCGGGTTTTCGGCCTATGATACCCGTGAAGTCAACTTGAACGGCATCATTCGTTTAAATTCTGCAGTAAATATTCAGAACTGGAAGTTGGTAACCAATACTCAAATTCAAGAGATTGATTGGGTAGAAAGCCCGAGTATTGTGGTGCTGGGGAAAAATGTACCGGTTACCTACCTCATCAATCCCGCCATTTCCCTTTTCAAGGGCAAAATTTCTAAAAAAGTGGATGAGGCCATTGCCAAATCCTTCGACTTGAAACCTTATGTTGTGAATGCCTTGGAGCAGCTCAGCAAACCTGTTGAAGTTAACACAGATTACAAAGTTTGGCTGGGTATTCAGCCGCTGGCCATGTATGCCAGTCCAACCACCCTGGCTAACAAAAAAATCAGTTTTAATTTGGGTATGAAGGCTTATTTAGAAACGGCCATCAATTCACAGCCAACTATTAAGTTTGATAAAACTCAACTCACGCTGCAGCCGACAGTACCCAATGGCACCGATTTTAAAGCCAGTATTGCTGGTGTGGTTACCTACGCCAATGCGGCTGCCTTGATGCAAAAAAACTTTGCCGGACAAAAATTTGAATCTGGGAAACGTGCTGTTACTGTGAACAAAATTGATTTATGGGGTAAGGACGGCAAGCTGATTGTAGCCGTGAACATGAGTGGTTCGGTAAATGGCGATTTTTATCTCAGCGGTACACCTAAATACAATGTAGACAAGAAAGAAATCTACCTGGAAGGGGTAGATTTTGTATTAGATTCAAAAAACAAATTAATTAAAACTGCCGACTGGCTGGTACATGGCGCCATTGCCAAAAAAATTCAGGAGAGTTGCACTTTTTCTATCGCCGATTACCTGAATGATGGACAAAAAACAATGGCCGCTTACCTGAGTAATTATCAGCCCATAAAAGGTATTAAAGTAAACGGACAGATGACAGAACTGAGTCCGGGTCAAATTACTTTAACACCGCAAGCCATTGTAGCCATGATGGTGGCCAAGGGAAAAGTTTCTATTAAGATAGACGGATTGGAATAATTTATTTTAACCAGGGGATATTTTTGATCCTGGTTTTAAAATAATTGGCCGATCCGTTTTGTCCTGCTGCATCGTTGCCGCTTAGCAAGCGATAATAAGATTCTGTTCCCCAATAGGCAGGTACATCCTGAATCACCATATCTTCACCGGTATCATTCGCTACGTAAGGACCAATTCTGTTTTGCCATAAACTAATGCGTTGCATACTGCTCTCGGCATTAAAAAGGTCTTTGTTTGAGCTGGCTAATTCGGTGATATAAGCCTTGTACTGATTTTTATATTTTTCTATTTGAAGAATTTTAGAGATGAGCGGACTCTGATTCATTTTACCCCAGTTGAGCAGGTCTTGCGTACCGGTATTAAAATAAAAACTGCTTAAGGCTGTTCCTAGTGTATTGTCATAATCGTAGGGAATAAAATACACCTTGCCATTCGGGCTAAAATAGAGATAGTAATTATTCCCGTTCCCCCAATAGTCATCCCACATCCCAACCATCACATTCACGGCATAGGTCTTTAAAAACAGGTTCACATCCATTTTCTGAGCAATCCATTGTTCAAAATCTGCTCCGGTTTTGCTGTTTAAATCATTAATAAACTTGCTCAATTCTGCTTTGGCGGGTTCTAATTGTGTCTTATTGGTTTTTAAATCATAGGTATAATATTTTGATCTCGAAGGATCGAGCTTCACATCTTCCACACCCATATCTTTAACACTTACCAAATCGGCCGGACCATTAAAATTATAAGTACATTTCCATAAATTTCCTACGCCAGGACCCCATAATTTTTCGCGGTAGGCGATAAAATAAGCGTCTACCTGCTCGATCATGGAGTAGACACCGTAATAGGCAGATTTGCTATCTCCATCCACATGAACAGTTAGTTTAGCGTAAGAAGCTCGGGGCGCCGTCCAAACGTTGTATCTTTTAAAAAGATCGTAGCAATAAATCTCTCTGACGTAATTGGCGTCATCTTTAAACCACTTCAAAATCAGTTTATCTAAACCGCTGAAATAACGGCCATCTTTATACTTGGTAAAATCAACTCCAAAATGACAATGGTTCCAGTTGGGATTGATTGCATTATGGGTTTGTCCGAATGAGCCTTCCGGTCTTCTACGGCTGGAGTTTCCACGTAATTTTACACCGATACTATCTAAAACACTGGAATTGCCGTTTAGTGTAAAAGTGAACTTCGAAATGACATTCGTTTCATTATTGGGATTCAGATCGTAGTTAGCCAGCAATCTGTTCCATTCAGAAAGCGAAAATTGCAATTTGATCTCAGGGATATCATTGATATTAAATAGTTTAGCACTCTCAGGCAGTGTTTCTGGAACCGACTCACTCTTGCGACAGGCGTTTATGACCAACAAAACCATCAATGGTAGCAAATAAATAACGGTATATTTTTTCATCAAAATATTTTGTTTTACTCAACGCTCACGGTTAATCCCTCTTGCTGTAAAATTTTTCTGTAGATCTCCATTTCGGTAAAGGAGCCTTCTAAAACCGCACATTTTCCTTCGTTATGTACCGTCCAGGCAATTTTTTCTGCCTGATGTTCCGAATAATCAAGGTAATGCATCAGGCAATGGATCACATGATCGAAGGTGTTTACCTCATCATTCCATAAAATGAGTCGGTGAATTTCTTTCAAACTGACCAGAATTTCGTCAAGAGTAAAGGTTTGTTCTTGAGTTTGGGTGCCCATGCCTTAAAAATAAGATTTATTGCGGGATGATGGCAGTGACTTCTATCTCCACAAGGAGTTCTTCATCAATCAAACGGCTCACTTCTAACATAGTACTGGCTGGTTTGATGTCCTTAAATACTTCACCATGAGCTTTGCCTACGGCTTCCCAATCGCTTATATTCACCAAATAGATCCTGGTCCGAATCACATCATGTAGGCTGGCTCCGGCTAACGATAAGGCCTTATCAATTTTCTGAAAGATGAATCTCGCCTGAGTATAAGCATCCCCCTTACCCATCAGGATATTGCCATCCATTGCCGTGGTCCCAGCTACTTCCACCATGTTTCCTATCCGTACTGCACGGGAGTAGCCTACGATGTCTTCCCAAGGAGAGCCGGAGGAAATATGCTGCCTATTCATTAGCTACCTTTGGTTTGACGAATCATCGCTTCGAGCATATCCCACATCTCGGGAGTCACGGCTTCCAGTCCGTTAAACTGGCCGGCGCCCTGCAACCATTCACCGCCATCAATGGTAATTACTTCGCCATTGATATATCCTGAGAAATCAGACATCAGGTAAGCGGCCAGGTTAGCCAGTTCCTGATGATCGCCTACTCGTTTGAGTGGCACTCTATTTTTGAAATCGAATTTTTTAGCCAAATCTCCTGGCAACAAACGATCCCAGGCGCCTTTAGTCGGGAATGGTCCCGGAGCAATGGCGTTGCAGCGAATACCATAACGGCCCCACTCGGCAGCCAATGAGCGGGTCATAGCCAGCACTCCTCCTTTGGCACATGCCGAAGGCACTACGTAGCCCGAGCCCGTAAAGGCATAGGTGGTTACAATATTGAGGATACTGGCCTGCTGTTTTTGCTCGATCCAATGCTTGCCAAAAGCCAGCGTACAGTTCACCGTGCCTTTCAGCACAATGTCGATAATCACGCCAAAAGCTTTAGCTGATAAGCGTTCGGTAGGAGAGATAAAGTTACCTGCTGCATTGTTGAGTAAGCCGTGGACCGAACCGAATTTCTTCAGCGTCTGTTTCAGTACTTGTTCCACTTCAAAATCATTCCGTACATCGCAAGCCAAAGGCAAAACAGTTCCTCCGGTTTCTGCCTCGAGTTCGGCAGCAGTTTTTTGGAGTACATCCAGCTTACGGCTGGTAATGACCACATTGGCCCCCAGTTGTAAAAAATACTTGCTCATGGAGCGGCCTAAGCCAGTTCCGCCTCCTGTTACTACCAAGGTTTTCCCTTTGAGGGCACCGTCTTTTAACATGGGTTCGTTGTACATCTTAATTTTTTCTTTGAAGGTTTTGGATAATGGTATGTAAGATAGACCGGGTGCCTGGCGACCACCATTGTTTCAGCATAGCTTCTAATGTTGCTGTTTGATCAGCTTGTACTCGCTCCATTAATTCTGTACGAAGATTGATTTTAGACTGCTGCCAGGTGGTCCAATCGAAACCTAAATATTGTTTCATTTTACGTTCGGCGGCAGTGAGGAGTGATTTTCCATCGACCAGTTCGTCGACCAAACCCACTTCTAATGCTTCTTGCGTACGCATGAGTTTGCCTTCCATTAAAAAACGATAGGCATTGGCTTTACCCAGCCAAAAAGCGTAAATATGGAAAATGCTATCGGGTACAATGATGCCTACCGGGACTTCATTTAATCCGATGATGTATTTTCCTTCAGCCATGATTCGGTAATCGCTGCAAATGGCCAATACACAGCCACCTGCCGGGCTATGTCCGCTGATGGCAGAAATCATTGGTTTTTTGAAAGCCACAAAAACAGCCACCATATCCAGGAAATCGTGCCAAAATTGTTTGATCTCTGCTTCGTTGTAATTATACAGTTCAATCAGATCCAGTCCGGCAGAGAAAAATCCCTCATTTCCTGTCAGGATGAGTCCTCCGATTTGCTCATCTTTTTCCAGGTTACCGAGCATGTCTTTCAGTTCATGCACCATTTCGGAGTTGATGGCATTAGAGCTGCCGCGGTTTAAAGTCAAGTAGGCGATCTTGTCGCGTACACTTAGTTTAAAAGTGTTCATAGGTGTGTTGTTAAAAAGAATTCTTCCACATCATACTTTCTACTGGACGGGTAGTTTTATGATTGTATTTGGCATTGCCTTTGGTATTGTACATGGTTTCAATTGCTCCATCAACCACAAAATAAATTAGCTGACCAATGGGCATACCGGCGTATACCCGCACCGGCTGTGCCACCGAAATTTCCAGCGTCCAGGTATTGCAAAAACCTACATCGCCCTTTCCTGCGGTGGCGTGGATGTCGATCCCTAAACGGCCCGTGCTCGATTTACCTTCTAAAAATGGTACATGGGCATGGGTTTCGGTATACTCAAGTGTTACCCCAAGGTACAAGGTGTTGGGCTGCAATACGAAGCCTTCTTTAGGTATTTCAAAATGATCGATCTGATTGTGAGATTTGGCATCCAGCACCCGGTCTTTGTAGGTGGCCAGGTATTTACCTAAATGTACGTCGTAAGAGTTAGTGCCCAAACATTCACGATTAAAGGGTTCGATAATGATGGTGCCTTTTTCAATTTCTTCAAGAATACGCTTATCGGAAAGTATCATATGAGGATCTGCTTTGCTCTAAAAATAGCAATTATTTTAAGGATAAAAACCAAGGTCCTGAATCATT
>CANHCS010000014.1 GCA_947459195.1 Sphingobacteriaceae bacterium | reverse complement strand
GATCATTTAAAACAATTTGATCCGGATGACCCTGTAAAATATGATTTCGCCTTGTTTGGTTTAGGAATTGAGGAAGGCTTTTAAATAAGCGTATATTTGCAAGCTCATGATTGTTGCTTCAGATACCATTGTAGCCCTCGCCACTCCGGGTGGGAGTGGAGCCATTGCCGTCATCCGCCTAAGCGGACCTGATGCGATTCTCATTACTCAGAAAATATTTAAGGGGAAAGATCTCAGCCAGCAAGCTTCGCATACCATTCACTTTGGCACCATAAGAGATGGGGAGCAGATCATTGACGAAGTGCTGGTTTCCTTATTCATTGCGCCTCATTCTTATACACGTGAAAATGTGGTGGAGATTTCCACGCATGGTTCTACCTATATCATCGAAAAAGTAATCAAACTCGCCATTCAACATGGAGCAAGAGCTGCTAAACCCGGCGAATTCACGTTGAGGGCCTTTTTGAATGGTCAATTAGATTTATCACAAGCCGAAGCAGTTGCAGACTTAATTGCTTCACATTCGCAGGCATCGCATCAAATGGCCATGCAGCAAATGCGTGGTGGGTTTTCCAATCAGCTACAACAATTGCGTAATGAACTGATCCATTTTGCATCCATGATTGAGCTGGAATTAGATTTCGCTGAAGAAGATGTAGAATTCGCCAACCGTGATGATTTGAAAAGACTCATTTATCAGATAAATAAAGTCATCAACAATCTAATTGCTTCATTTGAACAAGGCAATGTCTTAAAGAACGGTGTTCCGGTCGTCATTGCTGGACAGCCAAATGTCGGGAAATCTACCCTGTTAAACACTTTGCTCAATGAGGAACGTGCCATTGTTTCTGATATTGCCGGGACGACGAGAGACACCATTGAAGATGAAATGATCTTGAATGGCATCAATTTCCGATTCATTGATACAGCCGGAATTAGAGACACCCAAGATGTGATTGAAGCAAAAGGAGTGGAGCGAACGCTGGATAAGATGAAACTGGCCAAATTGATTATCTATTTATTTACGCCAGACCAAGACCGCAATAGTATTAAACTACAACTTCAACAAGTACAGGATTTAAAAATCCCATTTATTGCTTTGATGAATAAATCTGACCTAATCAGTGATGATCAAAGGACATTATTGGATGAATATGCGTTTATCTCCATTTCTGCACAGCAAAAATTAGGCATTGAAGAATTAAAGTCGGCTATACTTGAAAAAGTAAACCTTGCCAAATTAAATACAGATGGGGTGATTGTGAGCAATATTCGCCATTTAGAGGCTTTGCAAAAAACAGAATCTGCCTTGAACCGGGTTTTAACAAACTTGGATACACCAATTGCTTCTGACTTTTTAGCAAGCGATATCAAACAATCGCTGCACTATTTGGGTGAAATTACTGGCATTGTTACTACCGATGATTTGCTCGAAAACATTTTCACCAAATTCTGTATTGGAAAGTAAACATCAATCTCCTGAGTCTTTTTAATTGGTTTAAATTGGCCATTATCAATCTTCTTCATTCAAGAATTGATGAGGCTGTGATTTCTATAAAATAATATAGATGATAAGCTAAAATCCAAATTCAAACGTTTGGAGCTAATAAGTGTTATTCAATCAAAATAATTTTGATAAAATGAACAACTATATAGCTTACCAATCCAACCCAGACCTCAAACTAAGCTGTATTCATGGAATGCAGCAACTTATCAAAGCAAACAAGCTTTCACAAGATCAAACATGGGATGTAAAAGCTTATGCCAATGCCATTCAAACGCCATTGGTATTAGCCGAACTCATCAGATCTATATTTATGCACTTACCACGAGAAAATGCATTTAATTGGGCAATTACACATTTAGAAGCCATACCCGTAGGAAAAGACCTCAGCAAGGTTTGGCCAAATTTCAGAAAATGGCTCATTTTTGATCCTAATGACGGATTAATCAACCAACTTGACCAAGGATTAATTAGAGATTTGTATTTGGAACTACACCATCTAAAAGCGGATCGGATTCCAGCGTTTATAGATCAAATTGATACTTTAATTTCTGAATTAAATGTAGAGATTGATCCTCTCAATAGCCAACTGTATCAATTGATCGTACTTAAGTCCATCGTATTAGAGCATGTTCATCAACTGATGGCCAATCTTCCTTGTTTATTTGATTCAACCAAAGCTAAAACCTCACATGAAAACACACATCCATCCTTTATTAATGATTATGATGATTATATGGACGAATATTTCGGTAATGAACATCATAATGATGATTCCCAGCAATCAACTGAATACTTATGCTATTTGAATAAGCTATCCGATCAATTATTAAACCTAATGAGTTCTAATTAGTATCAATCAAACAAAGACATATATTTGTTATATAATTAATATTATGTTAAGTAGCAATATTCTAATAGAGAAGCCCCGATAAAATCATCAGGGCTCTCCTTAATCTCTTGAGTAATTAAATTTATTTGATTGATGAAAGCGTTTTATTGATTTCATCCACCTTTGCTTGGTTTCTCTTTACCAAGTAATAAGTTTTTAAGTTTTCCCAGCCACTAACCGATTTGGGGTTAACTTCAACTACACGTTGTAAAAACGGCAACGCACGATCAAACTGTACATTGGCAGACTTTACACCAGCCTCGTACTCTTTTTGCTTATTGGCCGGTAATTTATTAGCAGCATTATAGATATCAATTCCCTGATTTAAGATGGTGCTGGATAAATTAAGCAAGGCATCTTCATATTTAGGGTCAATATCAATAGCTTTTATATAAGCTGCTTCCGCTTGTTTGTAATCTTTTCCTGCAGTATAAGCAATCCCTAAGTAAAATTGGTAGGTTTTATTTTTAGGATCTTTCTCTGCTTGTTGGCTAATTTTAGAAATGATTTGATTGCCTCTTCCGCTCATTAAGCTTAATTCAATCTCTTGGGTAGCTAATGCTACATTATTGAATTTGGTTCCATATTCACCAGCAACCTTGATAGCGTTGGCAGTATCCTTTTGTAATGCATAAATTCTGGATAAGTCCAAAGCGATTTCTTTATTTGCAGAAAAGTTGGTTTTCAACAAAGTATTGTATTTTTCAATAGCACCAGCGTAATTCTGTGAATTGATTGCAGCCAGTCCTGCATAATAGGTTAAAGTAGTATCACCAGGCTTGTGAGTCAATGAATTATTAAAGCCATTAAAAGCTGCTTCGTAATTTCTTTCCTGATAAGCTTTTACCCCTTTGTTCAATTCATATTGTGCAAATAAATTGTTGGCACGGTCTAAATTGCCTTTATTTTGGCCTTCTTTGTCAAGCTCCACAGTCTTTTGGAAAGCTGCTTTAGCTTCTGAAAAAGTTTTGTCAGCGCTCAATGATACGGTGTCAGTAAGTGCTAAATCACCTAAGATCATGGCTTTATACACCCAAACCTCCGGTAAATTCATCGTTTTTTCATTTACACTTGCTTTTTCAATAGAAAGCTTGGCCGAATTTAAACTACTTAAACCCAAAGCCGCCGTACCTGCATCTTTCAATTGCACGTACTTCTCATAATTCGTTTTAGCACCATTCAACTCTCCTTTTTGAGCGAAAACTGCTGTTTGAATAGCCAAAAAGGCAACAAAAGTTAAAAAAGATTTAATTTTCATGATTTATGGTTTATAATTGATTATTCTACTGTTGGTTCTTCACCCTCCACGTTATTTTCCTCATTTGTTTCGGAGTTTTCAGTGTTGTTCACGATTTCTTCTTCCTCATCTTCGTGATCAACCTTGGCGATTGATGCAATTGCATCTTCTTCTTTCAAAGTAATTAAACGCACACCCTGGGTGGCACGTCCCATCACCCTCAAATCTCCCACACCAATTCTGATTACGATACCCGATTTATTGATGATCATCAAATCATCTTGATCAGTCACATCCTTAATCGCCACCAATTCTCCGGTCTTATCGGTGATGTTAAGGGTCTTCACTCCTTTACCACCACGATTAGTAACGCGATAATCTTCAATATCAGTACGTTTACCGTATCCTTTTTCTGAAACTACCAACACGGTAACTTCCGGATTGTTTACGGCAATCATGCCAATCACTTCATCTTTTGCATGTGCTAAACTGATGCCTCGAACTCCCGTAGCAGTACGTCCCATCGGTCTCACGGTCGATTCATTGAACCTGATCGCTCTTCCGGAACGTAAAGCCATTAAAATTTCGCTTTCTCCATTTGTTAAACATGCTTCTAACAATTGGTCACCTTCATTGATATTGATAGCATTGATACCATTTGCTCGAGGTCTGGAGTAAGCTTCGAGAGAGGTTTTCTTAATGGTACCTTTCTTGGTACACATGATAATGAAGTTATTCTCAAGGTATTCCTGGTCTTTGAGATTGGTAACCTTGATGAATGCCTTAATTTTCTCTTCTTTAGGAATGTTGATAATGTTCTGTATCGCTCTTCCCTTCGAAGTACGGGTTCCTTCAGGAATCTCAAATGCCCTCAGCCAGAAACAACGTCCTGCCTCGGTAAATAATAACATGTAGTTATGAGCAGAAGCGGTAATGATGTGTTCAATAAAGTCTTCATCACGCGATTGTGAACCAATGGCTCCTTTTCCACCCCTTCCCTGTCTGCGATACTCCGTTAATGGCGTTCTTTTGATGTAACCTTCGTGAGAGATGGTAATCACCACATCTTCATCAGCGATGAAATCTTCCATGCGCATATCTTCTGCAGAATGCACAATGGTCGATCTACGTGCATCACCATACTTCTCTTTCACCTCCAGTAATTCTCCTTTGATGATATCCATACGTAAAACCTCATCTGCCAAAACAGATTGCAGGTATTCGATGGTTTTCATCAATTCTGCGTATTCTTCTTTGATCTTATCACGCTCCAGTCCGGTTAAACGGCGAAGTGTCATATCTAGAATGGCACGGGCCTGAATATCTGACAAACCAAATTTCTCCATCAAGCCGGTACGGGCGTCCTCAGGAGTGTCGGAATTGCGGATTAATTTGATCACTTCATCTAAATGGTCTAATGCGATCAATAATCCTTCTAAAATATGAGCACGTTTCTGTGCTTCAGCCAATTCAAATTTAGTTCTGCGAATCACCACTTCGTGACGGTGTTCTACGAAGTATTTGATTAAATCTCTCAAATTCAACAACATCGGACGGCCATTTACCAATGCGATGTTATTCACTGAAAATGAAGTTTGTAGTGCAGTATATTTATATAAATTGTTTAATACAATGGAAGCGTTTGCGTCACGTTTAATTTCGTACACAATACGCATTCCTTCACGGTCAGATTCATCTCTGATTTCAGAAATACCTTCTAATTTTTTCTCATTTACCAACTCAGCGGTACGCTCAATCATGTTGGCTTTGTTGACTTGGTAAGGGATTTCCGTTACAATGATGCGTTCACGATCGTTACCATAAGTTTCAATTTCAGCCTTAGAACGCATTACAATTCGGCCCCTACCTGTTTCGAAAGCTTCTTGTACACCTGCATAACCGTAAATGATACCACCAGTTGGGAAATCAGGAGCTTTGATGTATTGCATTAAGCCTGAAACATCAATGTCATTATTTTCGATGTATGCAATAGTAGCATCCACCACTTCACTCAAATTGTGAGGAGCCATGTTGGTAGCCATACCCACAGCAATACCCGAGGCACCATTCACTAATAAATTAGGGATCTTAGTAGGAAGAACGGTTGGTTCTTCTAAGGAATCATCAAAATTTAACTGAAAATCAATGGTGTCTTTATTGATATCAGCCAGCATCTCTTCCGCAATCTTTTTCAACCTGGCTTCGGTATAACGCATGGCTGCAGGGCTGTCACCATCAATTGAACCAAAGTTTCCTTGTCCATCTACCATTGGATAGCGTAAGCTCCACTCCTGGGCCATACGTACCATGGTATCGTAAACGGATGCATCGCCGTGTGGGTGGTACTTACCCAAAACATCTCCGACAATACGTGCCGATTTTTTATAAGGCTTACTGCTGGTTACGCCCAAATCGAGCATACCAAACAAAACACGTCTGTGAACCGGTTTTAAGCCGTCACGCACGTCGGGTAAAGCTCTTGAAACAATTACCGACATCGAATAATCGATGTAGGCAGATTTCATTTCTTCTTCTATGTTGATAGGAATAATCCGGCCGGTATTCGGGTCTAAATTTCCATTTACTATTTCTTCAGCCATGCTTAGATAAGGTTCTGCAAATAAATTGTAATGCTATGAATTAATATGCTTTACAGCAATTGCGAAGTTAATAAAATGAATGTGTTAAGAAGTGTGATGTGGAAAAGTTTTCCAGCTTTGAAAATTCCTTAAAAACAGAGTTTAAACCCAGTTAATCCCCATTTTCAAAAAGTTAAGCGTTTGTTCTTCCAAACTACCGGCTAAAGGCTTAAAATCATATACCCAATTTGCCTGTGGAGGCAAACTCATGAGGATAGATTCGATGCGTCCGTTAGTTTCTAAACCAAATTTTGTTCCTGCGTCATACACTAGGTTAAATTCAGCATAACGGCTCCTGCGCTGGTATTGCCAATCTTTTTCTTCTTGAGTAAATGATTTATTTCGGTTCCGATTGACGATTTCTGAATAAATAGGCACAAAAGATCGTCCTAGTTCTTTGGAGAAGCTAAAAATCTCCTCCCATGTAATACCTGCACTATCAGGATTCAAACGGTCGTAAAACACACCACCCACTCCCCTGGTCTCTTGGCGATGTTTGATGTAAAAATATTCATCAGCCCAAAGTTTAAATCGATGATAAAAATCAGTGTGAAAACGGTCGCAAACATTTTTTAATGACTGATGAAAGAAAGTAGCATCTTCCGGAATCACATAATGAGGCGTCAAATCAATTCCTCCACCAAACCACCTTACCTTTTCATTCATTTCAAAATATCGAATATTCATGTGAATGATGGGCACCCAAGGATGATTTGGATGAATCACGATGGAAACGCCTGTCGCAAAAAAATCATCGGAATCTACCTTAAATGCTTTTTTTACAGGTTCCGGAAGTTTACCTTCCACCGCCGAAAAGTTGACGCCACCTTTTTCGAGTATGTTACCTTGTTGAATGATACGGGTACGCCCGCCTCCGCCACCATCACGCTCCCATATCTCTTGTTGAAACTTTGCTACACCGTCTAATTGTTCTAAACCAGCACAAATTTCGTCTTGTATTTGGCGATAATCCTCGGCAATCTGCTCCTTACTAATCATATTCAAAAATGGCTTTTTTCTTCTATAAATTAAAGATTTGAGCGCTATTAAGACAATCCGATGATCTTAAAGACCAGTTCCACCGCTACTCTCTACGTAATCGAGATCTTTACCATAGGTTTCTTCGAGGTTCCAAAGCGCCCAAAAAGCCACAAAAACAGTGAGGGTACCTACCAATAATGCAGCGTTTACAATACCCATCTGCGGTTTTAAATAAGTAAACAATGCACTTACCAGAATCAAAGAACCTCTCACAAAGTTGGGGACTGTTGTGGTAACCGTTGCCCTCAAATTTGTTCCAAATGCTTCTGAGGCCATAGTAACGAATACAACCCAATAACCGGTAGCTATACCAAAGTATACGCATAAAGCATAAAAACCATTAGCTGTCAGTCCGGTGGAAAGTAGAAAGAATAAAATACCGACATATGTTAAACTCAAAAACACAAAAACTATCTTTTTACGGGTTTTGAATAATTGGCTGAGTCCACCCGTTAAGAAATCTCCGAAGGCAATCCCCACATAAGTAAACATGATTCCTTTTCCAGAATCAATGGGTTCTTTAATTCCCAGTGGACCCGCGAAGTCTGGGGCGATATTGACCAATATTCCCACCACAAACCATACAGGAACGGCGATTAATATGCTGTTAATGTATTTCTTAAATCTATTTCTATCATTAAAGAGCATTAAAAACTCTCCCCGTTTAAGGCCTTGATCTTTAATTTTAGCAAACATGCCCGATTCCAGAACCCCAATTCTCAATGCCAATAATAGCAGTCCTAAAATCCCTCCAACATAATAGGCTATTCTCCAATCGAAATTGGCCCCCACAAAATAAGCTGCTACGGCACCCATTAAACCTACTCCGGCTACAATCATGCTGCCATAACCACGATTTTCTTTACTCATACTCTCACTAATCAGGGTAATTCCGGCTCCCAACTCCCCTGCCAAACCCACACCTGCAATAAATCTCAAGGGTGCATACCAGCTGATATCTTGTATAGCTCCGTTCGCAATATTAGCTAAGGAATACATTAAAATAGATCCAAATAGTACAGTTAGGCGCCCTTTTTTATCACCCAATATTCCCCATAGAATACCCCCGCTTAACAAACCAGCCATTTGCCAGTTGACCAAAGCCAATCCAGTATCGGTCAGATCAGTTGCACTTACACCTAAATCCATTAAACTTTTGTTTTTAACGATTAAAAAAAGCAGTAAATCATATATATCAACAAAATAGCCCAATGCGGCTACAATGATCAATAAAGGAATGTTTTTTGACGAAGACTTGTTGTTCATGAATATGATATAATATCTATACAAACATCAAGAACCTCTGTCTAAAAATCAAATAACATTATCTCTTAACACATTATTTATTTGATTCTTAGCGTAAATAATTAATTTAGAGTATATTGCATACAATACACCAAGATTAATGCAGAATTTTATACGATACAACCCCACCAAGGTTATTTTTGGTAAAGATATAATTGATCAAATAGCCGAAGAAATCAGTCCAATTGGTAAAAAAGCATTAATTGTAATTGGAAAAGGTTCGGTAAAGGCGAGCGGTCTATATGCCCGTCTAGTATCGCTACTCAACATTTGCGGCATCGAGCATAGCACCTTCGAAGGGATTAAATCCAATCCGATCTATCAAGATGCAGATGCAGCAGTAAAACAAGCTCAATCTTTTAAGGCCGACATGGTGATCGCCTTAGGTGGTGGTTCGGTAATTGATACGGCAAAAGCCGTTGCCATGGGTTTTTATGTAGATCATTCCACCTGGGATTTCTACCTGCAAAAAACAAAACCTGAAAAAGCGCTACCCATCATTACTATCCTCACCTTGGCTGCAACCGGCACAGAAATGAATCCCTTTACCGTGCTACAAGACACTGAAAATGGATCTAAAAGAGGTTATGGACACCCATTGCTCTATCCAAAAGTTTCTTACCTCGATCCTTCTTTTACTACTACCGTACCTGCAGATTATACTGCTTATGGTGTTTCTGATCTTATTGCACACTGTTTGGAGCAATTTTTCGGTACCGGTAATGCGCCTTTAACCGATTTGCACACCTCTGCAGTTATTCGATTGGCGGTTAATTATGGCTTGAAGGTAAAAGATCATCCGGATGATTATGAAACAAGGGCAAACATCATGTGGTTGGCCACCAATGCACTGAATGGCTCATTAACAGCCGGAAAAAATTCAGGAGACTGGGCTTGCCATGGTTTTGAGCATTCGCTGAGTGTACTCTTCGACATTGCTCATGGCGCCGGTTTATCCATCGTTTTTCCAGCTTGGTTAAAATTCCATCAGGAGAAAATCGCTGCAAAGCTTGCCTTTTTAGCCAAACAGGTGTTTGATATCGATACTGGCAATGAGTTAGATGCTGCCAAAGCGTTTATCCACCATTTAGAAAAATTCTATCAGCAAATTAATACCCCGATTCGTTTAAAAGAAGTCAACATAGATCCTTCTGCCAAGACCGCAATTTTAGATAATTTTAAATTGAACAAGGTAAACGGCCAGGTTTACAAACTTACAGAGGCAGATCACGAAGCCTTACTGAATTTAATGTGGTAATTGTTTACAATCATCCACTGTTTTTTCAGATATTAGTCCATCATGTTAGTTTCGGAAAATACCCTTAAATGGGCGATGCGCTTTTATCCTCCTTTATTTTTTCAAAGAATTTGGGTAAAACGATTTGAAAAGGATTTTTTAGGGGTTGAAGTTAAAATAAGTCACAGTTTCCTCAACCGGAATTACAACAGATCGATCTTTGGCGGTACCATCTTTGCCGCATCCGATCCATTTTTTGCTATTCTGTTCGACCAGGTTTTACAAAGACGTGGTCTAAAAACCCGGGTATGGCTTAAAAGCGCTTCTATTCAATACCTCAAACCCGGACGGTCTGACTTGTCTTTTAAAATTGAACTCACGGAGGCCGATCTCAAAGAAGCTGAATTGGCTTTACATGATGCAGGAAAATTTGTAAAAACCTTTCCAATGGAGATTTTTGATCAAAACGGCCAACTTTGCGCCAAGGTGCAAAACGAAGTTTATATCCGAAATTTATTTAAAGGAGAACAAGATATCGTTGCTTATTAATTTTATAAGTAGATGAATATTAAGCATTTAATATTTAATGGCGAAGGTGTTAGTTTAGATTTTAAAAAAACCATTACCAGCTGCGAAAAGATTTCTAGAACCATGGTCTCCTTTGCAAATAACAGTGGTGGCCGTTTGTTAATTGGCGTAGCAGATGATGGTCGAATTGTTGGGGTGAAATCTGAAGAGGAAGAAAAATACATGATCACACAAGCGGCTCATTTGTATTGCAGACCTGCATTAGATCCGGTTTTTGAAGAAATTTATGTGGATGAGAAACTGGTGCTGATGGTAACCATTGAAGAGAGTGACATGAAACCCCATTATGCACTTTCTGAAGACAAGAAATGGTGGGTTTACATTAGGGTGAATGATAAAAGTGTTTTAGCTAGCAAAGTGGTGTTGGATGTTTTAAAAAGAAGCTCCAACAAAGATGGAATCTTATTAAAGTATACTTCCAACGAGCAATCATTGTTAAAATATCTTGCCGAAAATGAGCGGATAACGGCAAAAGAATACAGTCAATTATTCAAAATATCACGCAGGAATACTAATCGAATTTTAGTCAACTTGGTATTGACCGGTGTTATCCAATTGCATACCAACGAAAAAGAAGAATATTATACAGCCTCCTGATGGTGAGAAAACTATACACAAAATACAAGCCTCACTACCATAGCAACTTAAAACTGGCCATACCGGTTGTAATTTCACAACTTGGGCACACGCTGGTGCATACCGCTGATAGTGTAATTGTGGGTCATTTTGCCGGTACCATCCCATTAGCTGCAGTTTCCTTGGTAAACAGTTTATTTACCCTAATTCTGGTGATAGGAATTGGTATTTCTTATGGCATTACCCCACTAATTGCTCAAGAAAACGGTAAAAACAACCAGGAGGAATGTGGTAAATTACTTTTTAATGGCGTTGTGCTGAGTGCAATCACAGGCATTGTCTTGTTTCTTGGTCTTTATTTTGGGACGCTCTCAGTTATTGATCATTTAGGTCAAACCCCGGAGGTTGTAGCACAGGCCAAGCCCTTTTTGACCTTGCTATCCATTTCCATCATCCCTTTGATGTTTTTCATGACCTTTAAACAATTTGCCGAGGGATTGGGATTTACCAAACAAGCCATGTACATCTCCATTTGGGGGAACATACTAAACATAGTTTTGGGAATCATTTTTGTAAAAGGGATGTTTGGTATTGCACCCATGGGTGTAAAAGGAGTAGGCTTATCAACCTTAATTGACCGAAGTTTGATGGCCGTGGTGATGGCTGTTTATATCTTTAAATCCAAACACTTTAAAAACTACCTGAAAGGATTCGGTAAAGCTTATTTCACTAAGGTCAGATCTCTTAAGATCTTAAAAATTGGAGCTCCCGTGGCACTCCAGTACACATTTGAAATTAGTGCATTTAGCGGTGCTGCCATTTTAATGGGGACATTGGGAGCCACTCAACAAGCCGCTCACCAAGTTGCTATTAACATGGCCTCTATGACTTATATGATGGCCAGTGGCTTATCGGCTGCGGCCGCTATCAAAACAGGTAACAATTTTGGTAAAAAAGATTTTGCGGAATTACGCATGTCGGCCATGTCCAGTTATCACATTGTGTTAATTTTCATGCTTTTCACGGCAATAATATTTGTCTTGTTGAATTCTTATTTACCTTTTCTGTATACCGAAGATTTGAGTGTAATTGCCATTGCATCTCAACTACTTATCATTGCAGGTTTTTTCCAATTGTTCGACGGTACGCAAGTCGTGGGATTGGGGATTTTAAGAGGTATGGGTGATGTAAACATTCCAACCATATTCACTTTTATTGCTTATTGGATCGTCGGACTTCCGTCAGCTTATTACCTAGGAATCATAGAGGGATTAGGGGCCAATGGTATTTGGTACGGCCTTACCTTGGGTTTACTGGTATCTTCAGGTCTCCTATTTCTAAGATTTCAAGTAGTAAGCAAGGGTCATATGATCAAAATGTCCTAAATGGTCTAACTATGTAAGGTGAATCCTTAGCTGCAGTATTTTTTTCTGCGGTAGATATTTTGTGAAACCAAGCAAAATCTGGACCTGCTTCACTTGAACTCCAATATGCGCCGTCGCTAGTTTCGATTAAATTTTTATTTAATTCTAATTGATCAAGTTCATTTAAACTTGGTAAATACCAGTCGTTGTAGGTGATACCTTTATTATCGGTTACGCTATAATCGCTACATATTTTAGCCGCCATTGAAACAGCATTACACATTGCTAAAATATCTGTTGTATTAGTGCTGCCCGAACCAATTGTTTTAGCATCAGCTCCTGTTATTGCAGTACCCTTACATCCCCATGTACCAATACCTTGATCTGTATCGCTAACAATTAAACCATGCTGTACTGTTGCATCATAGCCTGCATCTTCCGGTTTTAGGAGATATACAATGATTCCTCCCTGATGTTTATCTCCGATTTTTAATGTTACACTTGAAGTTGGGTTGCTATCATTTTTACCACAGGCAATTAAAAATATCAAGCAAAGTGCAAAAAAGATATATTTTTTCATGTCAATCATTATTTTCAAACATTAACGATTGACAAAAAGTTTTATTGTTTTAAGTGATTTAAATTAGAGAGCTGATGAAAATTTCAAAATTGAAACTTTACATCCGTTCAGGCACCTGTATACCTAATAAGTTCATCCCTTTCTTTAATACCGCAGCACTGGCTGCTGATAAAGCCAATCGGAAAGTTTTTAAATTTTCATCATCTGACTTGAGGATGGGTGCTTCGTGATAAAATTTATTATAGAGCTTGGCTAAATCATACACATAATTGGCGATTAAGGCAGGGCTATGTTCCTGAGATGCATTATTGAGTACCTGAGGATATTGTGATATGTTCACCAGCAGATCACGTTCCGTTTCGGCCAATTGACCAGGGTAAGCAAAGGTTTCTGTGCCTGCATAATCAGCTTTAGACAATACCGAACAAATACGGGCATGTGTATACTGAATGAATGGACCTGTATTCCCCTGGAAATCGATCGATTCGTTTGGATCAAATAATAAACGCTTCTTGGGTTCTACTTTTAAAAGAAAATACTTGAGTGCACCCATACCAATCATTTGGTACAAGTTAGCTTTCTCCTCCTCCGAAAATCCATCAACTTTTCCAAGTTCTTCGGTACGTTGCTTGGCGGTAGCTACCATTTCATCGATTAAATCGTCTGCATCTACTACTGTTCCCTCTCTCGATTTCATTTTTCCGGTAGGCAAATCAACCATACCGTAAGATAAATGGTATAAGCCTTTTGCCCATGATTTTCCGAGTTTCTCCAAAATCAGGAATAAAACCTTGAAGTGATAATCCTGCTCATTGCCCACCACGTAAATGGACTCATCCATCCCAAAATCATTGTATTTCAGTTGGGCAGTTCCTAGATCTTGCGTGATGTAAACCGAAGTACCATCGGCACGCAAAACCAATTTCTCATCTAAACCTTCCTTAGTGAGATCAATCCAAACAGAACCATCCGGTTTTTTGAAGAAAACTCCTTTTGCTAAACCTTCATCGATGATGTCTTTGCCCAATAAATAAGTATCAGATTCGTAGTAAAATTTCTGGAAATCAACTCCTAATTTGGCATAGGTTTGTTCAAAACCTGCATATACCCAGCTGTTCATGGTTTTCCAAAGGGTGATCACCGGTTCATCGCCTGCCTCCCAGGCTTGTAGCATTTGTTGGGCTTCCTGTATTAAAGCAGCATTTTTCTTGGCTTCCTCTTCCGATTGGCCCTGTGCTTTTAACACATCTTGTTGTTTTTTGTATTCTTTATCGAAAATGACGTAATACTTCCCAACCAGGTGATCTCCTTTTAAACCGCTGCTTTCTGGCGTTTCGCCATTGCCATATTTTTGCCAGGCCAACATCGATTTACAGATATGAATACCTCGATCGTTCACCAAATTAGATTTGATCACCTCATTGCCATTAGCAGCTAAAATCTCGGCTACCGAGTAACCCAATAAATTATTTCTGATGTGACCCAGGTGCAGCGGCTTGTTGGTATTAGGCGAAGAATATTCGACCATTACCTTATTCCCAGTTTTGGGTAGTATTCCGTAGCTGGGAGCTGAATAAATTTCTTTTAATTGTTGAAACCAATATTCATCGCTGATGACCAGATTCAAGAAGCCTTTGATCACATTAAAGGCAACAATTTCATCCACATTAGTTTTTAGATAGTTACCCAGATCTTCGCCGGTTAGTTCGGGCGATTTTTTTGAGAACTCGGTAATTGGAAAAGTCACCACCGTGATCTGACCTTCAAACTCTTTCCTTGTTTCCTGCAGATTGAATTGATCGGTATCAGTTTTAGTCTGATAAATGGCTTGTACTGCTTCAGAAAGATGATGTAGTATCTTTTGTTCTAATGTCATGTGGGTATATGGAGCTGCGTAAATTTAATCGTTTAATAATGCGTTGGTAGCCCTTACCAGGATTTCAAATGCATTTTCGGCCATGAGGTTTTCTTTGTCGAGTGTAGGATTGACTTCTACCAACTCAAAGCAACAAACTTTCTCAGATGTCATTAAGCGGGCAATGAGGTTACCTGCTTCTCTTTCAGTTAAACCATTTGCCACTGGGGTACCTGTACCTTTAGATATTGAAGCATCCATGGAATCTACATCGAAAGAAACATAAATTAAATCGCAATGATCTAATAACTGTAAAGCATCAATTGCAATACGCTCCACCCCTCTTTTACGAATTTCAGAAAGGGTGAAATTCTTCACTTTATTACGCTTCAATAAGAAGTTTTCCTGTGCCTCGGTATCTCTTACGCCAATATAAACCAAATCGCTATAACTGATTTTTGGAGCGATATTGCCAATGTTTTTAAGCTGAAACCAGTAATTGAGGGTTTCCTGGTCTGGTTTATTCACTTTAGATTCAATATTATCCTCGTCTAAGACGATGGCTATTGGCATACCATGTAAATTGCCAGATGGCGTAGTATAAGGTGAGTGAATATCTGCGTGAGCATCTACCCAAATAACTCCAAGTTTTAATTTTGGGTGAGCCATCCTGATCCCAGAAATGGTTCCAGCAGCAGTACTGTGATCTCCTGCCAATACAATTGGAAATTCTTCGTTTTTTAAGGTTTTGGAAATTTCCTCGGCCACTCGCTCAGTCATGGTCAAAATACCAGAAATTCTTTTGGCATAACCGTTACCGGTCGACTCGAGCAATAAGTGGTTTTCGTTGGGCACTTCAACCGATTTGTGTTTCTTAAAATAACGACTACCAAAGTCGAGAGCAGCAATTTTAATGGCATCTACCCCTAAACTAGCGCCACGGGTACCTGCACCAATTTCAGATTTTACTTCAACAATCTTAATTTCTTTCATAACATGCGCTCAGATTTTCTTTGGCTTAGAGATAAATTATCTATAAAAAGACTAAAGCCATTGCTTCTGCTTTTTTATCTTTGCCAAAATTAATAAAAAATGCAGAGCTACGCCGAATTTATAGACCTGAGTGTAGGTTTCCCTCAAGAAGGCTTCGAGGTTATTGATGACGAGTTATATTTCCATGAATTAAACCTGATGGAAATGATTGAAACGTATGGCTCTCCCCTGCGTTTTACTTACCTGCCCATCATCAGTAAAAAAATTCAGGAGGCCAAGCTCATGTTCCAAACGGCTATCGTAAAGAACAACTATCGCGGTAGCTATAAATATTGTTATTGCACCAAAAGCTCGCACTTCCGCCATATTGTAGAAGAAGCACTAAAAAACGACATCCACCTCGAAACTTCATCGGCATTTGATATGCCTATGATCGATTCTTTGGAGAAAAAAGGTGCCTTGGATAAGAACATCACGGTCATTTGCAACGGTTTTAAAACCGCACAATACAAGCAATACATCATCGATATGTTCCACGATGGTTTCCAGAACATTGTGCCGGTGCTCGACAATAAAGAAGAATTCAACGTGTATGATGATGAGTTGGATATACCTTGCAGTTTAGGTATCAGAATTGCATCAGAAGAGCAACCAGATTCTCAGTTTTACACTTCACGTTTGGGTATTCCATTGGAAGATGTAATTGATTTCTACAAAAATAAAATTGCACAGAATCCTAATTTCAAGGTTAAACTGCTTCATTTCTTTATTAATTCAGGTATTTCTGACACGCCTTACTACTGGAACGAGTTAGAGAAATACGTAACACTGTATTGCCGTTTCAAAAAGATCAATCCCGATTTAACTACTTTGGATATTGGCGGTGGTATGCCTTTTAAAGATTCTTTGGTTTTTGATTTCGATTATGAGTACATGGTGAATGAAATCGTGAAACGGATTAAGGAAATTTGTGCCGAGCACGAAGTAATGGAACCAGATATCATCACGGAGTTCGGAAAATATACGGTTGCAGAGGCTTCAGGAATTTTGTACAAAGTTTTGGGCCGTAAACAGCAAAACGATCGGGAGAAATGGTTAATGCTGGATGGTTCATTTATCACCAATTTACCAGATGTTTGGGCCCTGAATCAGAAATACATACTCTTACCCATCAATAATTGGGATTCGGAATATGAGAGAGTGAATTTAGGTGGCATTACCTGCGATGGCCAGGATTATTACAATCAGGAAGCGCACATGAACAACGTTTTTATGCCTAAAACCCGGAAAGTACAGTACCTGGGCTTTTTTCATACCGGTGCTTACCAAGAAGTGTTGAGTGGTTATGGTGGTATTCATCATTGCTTGTTGCCTTCTCCTAAACACGTCATCATCCGCAGAAACCGTGATGAAACTTTTAATTTTGAAGTATTTGGGGAAGAGCAAAATAGCAAGCAGGTACTCAAGATTTTAGGCTATACTTCCTAATTATCGATCGAATTTATCTAATAATTTAAGGAGTGTTGCAAAATCCTTAGGATAAGGTGCATGCACTGAAATTTCAGTACCTGGATTAATCTTGAAGCTTACTTCTTTGGCATGAAGTGCGAATCGCTTCATGATAGGCAACTCTTCCTGATCCTTTCCCAATTTATAACCACGCTTAATATCAGAAAGCATCACCGGCTGTCCACCATACATCTCATCCCCTGCAATTGCCGCCCGCTGAGAGGCCAGGTGAATTCGAATTTGGTGCATCCGTCCGGTAATTGGTTTACACTCCACCAAAGTATGGTGTTTAAAAAATACGAGCGATTTAAAATAGGTTTGAGCGGCTTTGCCATCTTGTTTGCTGATGGCTACGTTCTTGTTTCCTAAATTGAGGATGGGCAAATCAACGAGCAGATCATCAAACTGGTGAGATCCATTGATGATGGCATGATAGATTTTTGAAACTTCCCTGTGTTCAAATTGCATGGAAACAAATCGATAAGCCTCCGGATTTTTGGCGATGATGATCGCACCTGAGGTTTCCTTGTCTAATCGGTGGCAAATTTGAGCATCAGCAACATACTGTTTGGCTAAACGTAATAAATTGATCTCTCCTCCATCTCTATCATCCAATGAACTAAGAAAAGGTGGTTTGTTCACCACAATCAGGTCATCGTTTTCAAAAAGAATAATTTCTTTAAAAGGAGGAAATTTCAAAATTCAGCGTTTAATTGCTGCAAAAATAAGAGGATGTTTGAATATTTAGGCCTCGAATTTATAACCAACACCCTTTACTGTCCCCACATATTGCTCACCAAGTTTTTCTCTTAGCTTTCGGATGTGTACATCGATGGTTCGATTGGTAACGATAACGGAATCGTCCCAGATACTTTTTAAAATTTGTTCGCGGGTAAAAACCTTTCCCGGTCGGGATGCCAGTAAATACAATAATTCAAATTCTTTTTTGGCTAAAACCACTTTTTTACCGTTTTTGTAAACCAAAAATGCTTCACGATCGATACGTAAATCAGCAATTTCAAGACTTTTAACCTGATTGCTATCGCCTTCCTGTTGACCGTTTCTGCGTAAAATGGCGTTGATACGGCTCACTAGCGCACGTGGTTTGATGGGTTTAGCGATGTAGTCATCTGCCCCTACGTTAAAGCCGGCAATTTCCGAATATTCTTCGTTTCGGGCTGTTAAAAACACCATGAATGTGTGTTTAAACTCAGGTAAGGAACGCATGATGCGACAGGCTTCGATACCGTCCATTTTCGGCATCATTACGTCAAGAATAATCAGATCCGGTTTTATTTTTTTTGCTTCAGTAATACCGTCCTGACCATTTCTGGCAGTAAAAACCTGATAACCTTCCTTTAAAAGATTAAACTCGATGAGTTCGAGGATATCTTCCTCATCATCTACAATCAGAATTTTAGGCAAGTGATTACTCATGCTAATTTTTTACTAATCTAAGCGCCTGAACCATTCTAATTATTAAGTTAATGTTAACAAATAATTAAAATGCTATTTCAGTGTATTCACAAGAAAATTTTCTAAATCAGTACCTCTTAGGTTTTTAGCGATGATTTTACCTTGAGGATCTAATAAAAATGATGCGGGAATACTTTCTATTTTATAAAGATTCGCAATCGGACTGTCCCAGCGTTTTAATTCAGAAACCTGTGTCCATGTTAAACCGTCATCTTTGATGGCTTTCAGCCAGTCGGCCTTATCATCATCCAAAGAAATACCCAAAATAGTAAAGTTCTTGTCTTTAAAACGATTGAACAGACGAACGATATTAGGGTTTTCCTGACGGCAAGGGCCACACCATGATGCCCAAAAATCAATTAAAACATATTTTCCTTTGAAATCAGCCAGTCTGATGACTTTGCCATCGGCTGAGGGCAAATCAAATGCGGGGGCTATACGGCCAATGGATAAAGGAGCAATGGCATCCATCCGTTTGATAAACTGATTAACAGCCTCATTTTGTGGAAACTTGCCTTTAATTTTAGCAGCATATTCAATTAATGGCTGTTCAAATTTCACCTGATCCAAAGTGCTCATGGCATAAAAACCAGCTAAATTATCCGATTGCTCTTTGCCAAATTCGAGGGCAGCTTGTGAATAAGCCTGTAAATTTTGCTCATAACGTGGACCTAGCAGTTTATTGAGAGAATCTTGTAGTTCGGGATTTTCACTCACCTTCTCAACAAATTCTTCTTGAATTTCAGCAAACACTTTGGTGTATTTGGCGCTCAATTCATTAAATATTTGCAGCTTCTCACTGGCATCATTTCCATCAACTTCGTATGAACCAGCTGGCTTATTAAGGTCCAATTTAAACTCCAGTTCATCACCGTTTTGAGCAACAAAGATGATACTCTGGTCATTCAGGCTCAGGTTATAAAAATCAGCATTGGGTGCTACTCTGGTAAACTTAAATTCTTGATTCTCATTCAAAAAAGCAGAATCTATTAATTCATTATTTTGATAAAGTAAAACCTTCTTCAAATTACCAGCGTTCTCGACCTTCCCATTTACCACAAAAGCATCTTTGTTTTTACACGCATTAAGCAAGAAAATTCCCAGTAGGAGATAAATCAATTTTTTCATCGAACAAAAATTTTATGCCACAAAGGTACTAAATCTGCTTCTCAGAAGTTTATTATGTGGGTAGCTATTTTAAAAACCTGCATAATGATTATGAAAAAAATATTTTATTTCGTCCTGATCACGATTGGGATAATGGGCAAAAGTAGTATGGCCCAAGTTCAAGTAAATGTGAACATCGGTTTGCAGCCACTTTGGGGGCCGGTTGGTTACGATCGAGTTGATTATTATTATTTGCCCGATGTGGAGGCCTATTATAGTGTTCAACGTGGGCAGTTTATTTATTTGAATAATGGTAGATGGATCTTTAGTAGTTCTTTGCCTAGAAAACATGCTTCCTACAATCTATTTAATGGATACAAAGTAGTAATTAATGGACCTACACCTTACCTTCAGTTTAAGAATCATCGAACAAAATATGCTAAATACCGGGGTTGGAATGGTAAACAAAAGGTGATTAAGTTTAGTGATGACCCCAAATACTTTGTAGTTAAAGGACATCCGCATGGTGCGCCTCCGGGGCAAACAAAAAAGATACATCAGCCTGAAAAAGGTAAACCTATGATTCAAAATGATCACTCCAATCAAAAAGGCATGAAAAAACACTAATAAAAAGGCCCCATCGGGGCCTTTAATTTATTTAACAAAGCTTTTTGCTTTTTCCAATGCCATGGATAATCCGGATGCGGTTTTCCCTCCTGCTGTGGCAAAGAAAGGCTGTCCTCCACCTCCTCCATCAATTTCTTTAGCCAATTCGCGAATAATATTACCGGCATGAAGACCTTTTTCTTTTACCAAATTATCTGAAAGCATGACGGTTAGGCTCGGCTTACCTTCAATTTCGGCAGCTAAAACCAAGAACAGATCGTCAACAATGTCTTTTAAACTATAAGCGAGTGTTTTCATTGCTTCGGCATTGGGGAGTTCAACTTTTTGTGCAATGAAATTGATTCCATTTAACAGAACGGCTTGTTTAGCCAATTCAGTTTTGAGACCAGCAGCTTTTTCAAGAATAGATTTCTCTACCTGTTTCTTCAAAGCCGTATTTTCTTCTAACAACTGTTCTACGGAAGCTGTCAAATCTTTCGGATTTTTTAGTAAGGCTTTTATCTGTTGTACCAACTGCTCCTGCTGGCTAATATAAGCTGATGCAGCAGTTCCGGTAATTGCTTCAATTCTGCGAACACCTGCAGCGACCGCACTTTCAGATAAAATCTTGAAATAACCAATCTGTCCGGTAGCTTTAACATGAATACCGCCACACAATTCTTTTGAGAACTGATCATCGAAAATAATCACACGAACAAAATCGCCATATTTTTCACCAAACAAAGCGGTTACACCCGAATCAATTGCTTGCTGGTAAGGCACATTTCTTTCTTCTTTCAAATTGATGTTATCTCTGATCTTTTCATTGACAATTTGCTCAATCTGGCTCAATTCCTCGTCTGTCACTTTGGCAAAGTGAGAAAAGTCGAAACGCAGATAATCTGCATTCACCAAGGAGCCTTTCTGATTTACATGGCTACCCAATACTTGTTTTAATGCTGCGTGGAGCAAGTGCGTAGCAGAGTGATTGCCGGCTGTTTCCTTACGTTTTGACACCTCTACTTTCGCAGTAAACTTTGCATTCAAATCGGCAGGAAGGGTATCAGCAAAATGAATGATCAAACCGTTTTCCTTTTTGGTATCAGTTATCGAGGTTGATTCGCCCGAGGCAATTAAAACACCGGTATCTCCCACCTGACCACCGCTCTCAGCATAAAATGGTGTTCGATCCAATACCAACTGAAATTGCTCTTTACCTTTAGCATTGACTTTTCGGTATTTTAGAATTTTTGACGTTGTTTCATTGGCATCGTAACCCACAAATTCAACTTCCTCACCAGTATTTACCTGAATCCAATCACCGGTATCGATGGCTGTAGCGGCTCTAGAACGATCTTTTTGGACAGAAAGTGCTTTTTGAAAGCCTTCCATATCTACTTTAAGTCCTTTTTCTCGAGCCATCAATTCAGTTAAATCGATGGGGAAACCATAGGTGTCATATAACTCGAATGCAAAATCACCTGCAATGATCTGTTGATCTGCTGCATAGCGTTCAAAACGCTGAATTCCGGTAGCCAATGTTCTTAGAAAAGATTGCTCTTCTTCGAGCACTACTTTCTGAACAAAATCTTGCTGGGCAATCAGCTCGGGGAATACCCCATCAAACTGCTTGGCCAAAACGGGAATTAACTGATTTAAAAAAGGCTCTTTGAAACCCAAATTGGCATAGGCATAACGAACTGCACGACGTAAAATACGACGAATCACGTAGCCTGCACCTGTATTTGCAGGTAATTGTCCATCGGAAATAGCAAAAGCAATGGCACGAATATGATCGGCCATTACACGCATGGCTACCGCTTCATTCCATCCATTTTCACCATGATTGACATCGCCAATATATTTTTGACCACTTTTCTCGGCAATTAATTGAATCAATGGCTGAAATATATCAGTATCGTAATTAGAGTTTTTACCTTGCATTACACGTACCAAGCGCTCCAAACCCATACCGGTATCCACATGCATAGCCGGTAAAGGTTGCAAAGAACCGTCTTTTAAGCGGTTGAACTGCATGAATACATTATTCCAAATCTCAATTACCTGCGGATGATCGGCATTGACGAGGGTTTTACCATCTACTGCCTTTTTCTCGGCTGCTGTACGGCAATCCACATGAATTTCAGAACATGGTCCGCATGGGCCAGTATCGCCCATTTCCCAAAAATTATCTTTTTTATTTCCTAAAAGGATGCGATCTTCTGCAATGAGCTTCTTCCAAAAATCATATGCTTCCTGATCTTTGGGCAAGCCCTCTTTCTCGTCGCCTTCAAAAACGGTCACATATAAGTTTTCTTTTGGGATTTTATAAACTTCGGTGAGTAATTCCCAACTCCAGGCAATGGCTTCCTCTTTAAAATAGTCTCCAAAACTCCAATTACCCAACATTTCGAACATGGTGTGGTGGTACGTATCAATTCCCACTTCTTCCAGGTCATTATGTTTTCCCGAAACCCTTAAACAACGTTGCGTATCGGCCACTCGGGGAAATTTAATAACAGCTTCTCCAAGAAACAGATCTTTAAACTGATTCATTCCGGCATTGGTGAACATCAAGGTTGGATCATTCTTGATCACCATGGGTGCAGAGGGCACAATCTGATGTTGTTTACTTTTAAAAAAGTCTAAAAATTTGCTTCTGATTTCCTGCGCTGTCATTAAAAATTAAATAAAAACATGCAAAGTTAAGTTTTTAAAGCAATTTTAGATGCCGGCTGATCATAGAATTTGAATTTATTTAACTTCAAATACATCGGTCTAAATTGTTAAAAATGAATACTTAATCATTCAATTTATTCTATTTTTGTGTATGCCTTATAAAGAAAGAGATATCCAGAAGTTGTACTACACCATGGGTGAAGTGAGCGAAATGTTTGGAGTAAATGCTTCTCAAATTCGTTTTTATGAGAAGGAATTTGAGGTTTTGCAACCCAAAAAGAACAAAAAGGGTAATCGTTTGTTCACTCCTGAAGATATCGAAAACCTTAAGATCATTTTTCACTTGATTAAAGAAAAGGGATTCACGCTGCAAGGCGCCAAAGACCACCTAAAAGGCAACAAAGACGAAGTAAAAGAAAATCAGAAGGTCATTGATTCTCTCCAAAGATTGAAACAGTTTTTGTTGGAAGTAAAAGAACAGCTTTAAATTACCAAGATATTTTTTCCTTATTTAGGAAGGCTTCTATTCCTTTTTTGCAATCTTCTGTTCCTCTTGCCTCTGCATTCATTCTTACTGCCAAATCTAAGCTTTCTTCCAAGCTCATTAGTTGAACTTCTTTAATGAGCGTTTTAGTCATTGAAACAGCACTTAAGGAGGTTTCATTGACCAATTTTTGAGCATATTTTTGAACTTCAGCGCCAATCATACTAGCTTCTACTACAAAATTAATCAAGCCGTAGTTCAGGGCTTTATCTGCGCTAATCAGTGCTCCGCTTAGCAATAATTCATTAGTGCGTGCCTCCCCTAACTTTCGAACCAAGAAACAAGAAACCAGTGCAGGTATGAAACCGATTTTAACTTCAGAATAGCTAAATAGAGCTTCCGGAACAGCGAAAACCAAATCGCATACAGATACCAAACCACAACCGCCAGCAATTGCCGAACCCTCTACCTGTGCAATAACAACTTTAGGATGCGAATAAATCTTATAAAATAAATTCTTTAGATTGTTAGAGTCAGTAAGATTTTCTTCAAAGGTGTTCGATTGAAGTTGCTGCAGGTAGGCTAAATCGGCACCAGCGCTGAAGACTTCCCCATTGGCTTTCAAAACAATTACCTTAACAGATGAATCATCCTTAGCCAGTTCGAAAGCATCGAATAATTCTTTGATCAGGTCTGGATGAAGCGCATTTCTTTTTTCTGGACGGCTTAGGGTGATGGTCGCTACCCTTTGATCTACTTCGTAAGTAATGAATTTCATGTCTTGATCAGTTATATCCTCTTTATAGCCATCCTATTAAATGCTTAATAAGCTCTCGCGAAAAGCACTCTCTGACCAGATGGTTTACCAGTTAAAATGCATTTTCCTTCTTCTGCCTGATTATTGAGCGGAATACATCGAATGGTTGCCTTGGTTTCTTCTTTGATTTTTTGTTCGGTTTCTGCGGTTCCATCCCAGTGTGCCGAAATAAATCCAGGAGCTTCATCTAACAATCTTTTAAACTCCGCATAAGTATCCGCTTTGCGGGTATTTTCTTGACGGAATTTTAAAGCTTTTTGATAGATATTCTGTTGGATATCGGCCAGTAAATCATTAATAAAAGTATCCAGACCAACTTGTGTAACCGTTTGTTTCTCTCCGTTATCTCGGCGAGCAATTTCAACTGTTCCATTCTCCAGGTCGCGACCACCAATGGCGACACGAACAGGCACCCCCTTCATTTCGTATTCGGCAAATTTAAAACCCGGACGTTGTGTATCACGGTCATCATATTTAACGGAAATACCCAGTTTCTTCAAATCGGCACTCAATTGATCTGCTATTTTAGAGATGGCATTGAGCTCTTCTTCGTTTTTATAAATTGGCACAATTACTACCTGGATAGGTGCTAATTTTGGCGGCAATACCAATCCCTGATCATCAGAATGCGCCATGATCAAAGCGCCAATCAAACGAGTTGATACGCCCCAGGAGGTTGCCCATACATAATCGATCTTGCCCTCTTTATTGGTGAATTTAACATCGAAGGCTTTGGCAAAATTCTGTCCTAAAAAGTGAGAAGTTCCGGCCTGAAGCGCTTTGCCATCTTGCATTAGAGCTTCAATGCAATAGGTATCTAAGGCACCTGCAAAACGCTCGTTAGGTGTTTTTTTACCACGAACTACCGGTAAGGCCATCCAATTTTCAGCAAATTGAGCATAAACATCTAGCATGCGCTCAGTTTCTTCAATGGCTTCTTCGGCAGTCGCATGAGCCGTATGTCCTTCCTGCCATAAAAATTCGGCGGTTCTTAAAAATAAACGGGTTCTCATTTCCCAACGAACCACATTTGCCCATTGGTTTACTAAAATTGGCAGATCTCTATAAGATTGAATCCATCCTTTATAAGTATTCCAGATGATGGTTTCTGAAGTTGGACGAACAATCAATTCTTCTTCCAGTTTCGCATTTTCATCAACCACAATGTTACCATGACCATCATTTTTTAAACGGTAATGCGTAACCACGGCACACTCGGTGGCAAAACCATCTACGTGCGAGGCTTCCTTCGAGAAATAAGATTTTGGGATGAATAAAGGGAAGTAAGCATTGCTATGACCGGTGTCTTTAAACATTTGATCCAGCACCGATTGCATTTTTTCCCAAATCGAATATCCATAAGGCTTGATCACCATGCAACCACGCACCGAAGAATGTTCTGCTAAATCAGCTTTGCTTACTAATTCGTTGTACCATTGAGAATAATCTGTATTTCTGCTCGTTAAACCTTTACTCATCGATTGTGTCTAATATATGTGGAAGATAATTTGTAAATTTAGGATCAGCTGGATCGCTTGCAAATTTATAAATTTAAAGCCATTTGCAACCTTTCGATAATCATGAGCGTCATACAGATATGAAAAGTATAAAAAACTATTTATTCCTTTTCCTGCTTCCCCTACTGGGCTGCTCTACCAATAAACTAAGCCAAGTAAATCAGGATGTAGATAATGTATATGTTTCGAAGGCTAAGGCTAAAGAAGTGACGGTTTATTTTACTGCTCCAACAGAACCCAGCCAAAGGCCAATTGAAAGAGATATCAGAACTGAAAATGAGAGGTTTAGTGATGAAGTCAACGATTTGCCAAACAACAATTTCGGAATTGATGATTTCAGTTTTGCTTCCAGAATTTACCGCTTCAATTATATGAGCCCCTGGAGGAATTATTATGATCCTTCCTTTGATTTCAGGCTTGATCCTTTTTATCACGACTATTTCGCCTACAATTTTCATTTTAGGAATTCTTCATGGTGGACCTTCAACTTCAATTTAGGTCCAAATTTATTTTGGAATAACCCTTTCAGACAGCCATGGCTCTTCAGTCCGTTTAATTACAACAGATGGGGAAATTATTGGGGAATGTATTCTTTCTACAACCCTGTGGCCTATCCTCCACTTTACGGTTGGGGTTGGAATGATGGTTTTGGAGTATTTCCAAACAATCCAAGAATGCTGAGACCACGTCCAAGAGGAATTGCGGACAATATTGGTGCCGGAAACGCTATTTGGAATGATGGAAACGGCAACCGGAGCCGAGCAGAAAGGTATCCATCAGGCTCCAATAACAGACCTGCCAATGGACGAAACAGCGGCTCCAGACCGAGTCGTGCTCAGGACAGTAACAATCAAAGAAGAGAAACAAGCGCTGATCGTTCTGAAAGTTCGGGTTCAAGAGCAGAGCGATATACTCCTCCTGCCAAAACAAGTTCGTCAGGATCTTCCAGAAGTAGCGACAGTAATAACAAACCTAGACCTTCCAGATCGGGAGGCCGTTAATCAATAACCAAATGAAATTGAAATATTTATTGACCATTTTGGCCACAGGAGCCAGTGTGCTTGCTGCTGAAGCACAATATGCTGGAGATGCTCTACGTTTTTCGCAAACACAAGCTGGAAGCAATGCCCGATTCAATGCAATTGGGAATGCTCAAACAGCCATTGGTGGCGATTTGAGTTCTCTGGGTGCAAACCCCGCAGGTTTAGGTATGTTTACCCGTTCTGATATTGGATTTACACTCGAATTTAATAACTATAACAGCAGTGCTGATTTTTTAAACAGAAACACTATAGGTAGCAAAGATGCACTCAATTTTAATCAAGCTGCTGCAGTGATACATTTACCTGCCCTCCGTGCCAAAGGTTCAGATTTAGAAAAAGGATGGGTAAGTTTCGATTTCGGCATTGGCTTTAACCGACATGCCGATTTTGGTGCCAATCTAATCTACTCCGGAACAAACCCTAATAATTCAATTGCTGATTACTTTGCAGAATTAGCAACCAAAAATTATGGCAATCCAAGTACCTTGTCAGCGGGTTCTCTGGAACGTATGGCATATGACGATTATTTAATTGGCTATGATGATCAGGGTGATTATTATTTTCCTGCAACGGATGTCAACAGCTTACAAACCAAGAGCGATAATCGCCGAGGAGGACAAAGTCAAGTAAATATGGCGATTGCTGCCAATTACAGTAATAAATTTTATTTAGGCTTGAATTTGGGCTTTTCGAGCCTACGTTATTTCTCCGATGCGGTTTTTAGCGAAAAGGGTTATAATGTTTCTGAATCGAGCAACTATCAATTATCACTTCTACAAAACCAGGAAACTACCGGAAAAGGTTTTAACGCGAAATTAGGCTTCATTTACAAGCCAGTATCTGCTTTAAGAATTGGTGCAAGCATTGAAACACCAACTTGGTACGAAATAACCGATAATTATACTGAGGTATTAAATACTTCACATACCGTAAATGGTCTAGAGAACACAAATCTTCCCGAAAATTATACTTTCGTTTATCGCTTACGCACTCCCTTAAAAATGAGCCTCGGTACTGGAATTTTCTTAGGAAATTTTGGCTTTATTTCTGCCGATCTTGATATGGTTGATTATGCATCCATCAATTTCAGAGGAATGACAAGTGCCGATTTAAATATCATTGCAGATAACAATCAGGAAGTGGCAAATAATTTCAAAAAAGCCTATAATTATCGAATTGGAGCTGAAATTAAACTCGAACAAGTCATGCTTAGAGGTGGTTATGGTATCCAGGGAAATCCCTATAAAAACCTATCAGATAGTCAATTCAATACCAAAACCCTCAGTGCAGGTCTGGGTTACCGAGTGAGGAATTATTACATGGATTTAAGCTATCAACAAATCAGTAGTTATTCAGATCTAAAACCTTATGTGTTAAACAATGGCTCTGAGCCAACAGCAAGCGTAAACACAGACAGGAATAACATTTTTATGACTTTCGGAATGAGGTTTTAACAATTCTTAACACCCAAAAGCGCCAAAAATTACTACTTTTACAGTCCGATAATTTAATAAGCTATGCCTGTAAAAAAGATAATGTTGATGATTTGCCTGTTAATTTCAGGTACAGCAATGGCTTCGAAGCTGGATTCGGTAGGTGTAGAAGGATTGGAGGGTAAGCAGATTATCCTTCACAAACTCGACCCGAAAGAAAGTTATTTCTCCCTAGGCAGAAAATACAATGTAAACCCTGCAGCCATCATAGATTTCAACCGAAATAAAGCTCTAAAAATTGGTGATTTAGTTAAGATCCCTACACAAAGACCTTTTACTGGAACTGAAAGCAAACCTGCTTTAGAAAGCGCTCCGCCTACTGAAGAATTCATCTCCTACACTGTAAAGCCAAAAGAAACACTTTACAGTATTGCCAAAAAATTCAATACCAACATCGAAGAAATCAAAAGGATCAATAATTTACGAATTAGCTCGTTATCTATTGGGCAGATACTCAAAATTAAGAATCTAACTACGCCACAAACAAATAATGAGGCGTCTGCTACGGCCGTTACTACAAACAATCAGCCACTTATGGCCTCTGTTGACAGTGCAAACCAAACAAATAATGCTGCAGAACCGATCGAAGAAAGAAAATTACCTGCAACCCGTTACGGTTTAAGAGAAGTGAGAGAAAAGGGCTTAGCCAGCTGGATACAGGATGAAAGTTTGGATGAAACCAAAATGTTGGCGCTCCATCCTACTGCTCCAATTGGTACCATTATCAAACTAACCAACCCGATGACTCAAAAGAGCACCTTTGCCAAGGTGGTAGGAAAGTTTACTGAAAATGAATCAAATAAAGGTTTGATCATCATCATCACTAAAACCGCTGCCGATCTTATCGGGGCATTAGATAAACGCTTTCAGGTTAATTTGGTTTACGGCATAGCAGATGAGCAATAAACCCTTCGTAATTGGTATTGCCGGAGGCAGCGGCTCGGGCAAAACCTTTTTCCTCAATTGTTTTTTAAATCACTTTAACGATGGAGAAGTTTGTTTGGTTTCTCAAGACGATTACTACATCCCGGTAGGTGAAATGAGTGCCGAAGAAAACAAATTGTACAATTTCGACTTACCTTCTACCATCGATGACGACTTATTTTTGAAGGACATTCATCAATTATTAAATGGAGAAACCGTTTATAAGAAAGAATACACTTTCAATAACCCCAATGCCACTCCTAAACTTTTAGAGATCAAATCGGCACCCATTATTATTGTTGAAGGATTATTTATTCTTCATTTTCAGGAAATTGCCTCGCTGTTAGATCTTAAAATTTTTATTGACACGGAGGAAGAAATAGCGTTGAAACGCAGGCTGAAACGTGATTTGATGGAAAGAGGTTATTCTGAAGATGATATCATGTATAAATGGTTCAATCACGTGATGCCGGCTTATAACGAATACTTATTGCCTTATAAAACTGGTTGTCATAAGATCATTAGCAACAATACCCATGTTGCTGAAGATATCATGAAGGTAACCGAGGAAATTTCAGAAGAATTGCGTACTGAGGTTTTACCTAAACGTTTGGTTTAGATCTTCATTTCAGGGATTTCCCCTTCGATGATCAGTTTACCGGCCGTAGCTTGTTTAATTTCTTCTACACTCACACCCGGAGCCCTTTCTTCTAATTTAAAACCACCTTCTGGCAGCACGGAAAGTACCGCCAACTCAGTCACGATCTTTTTCACACAACGAACACCAGTTAAAGGCAAACTGCAAGCTGGCAATAGTTTACTTTCTCCGGCCTTATTTACATGTTGCATGGCCACAATAATATTTTTAGCAGAAGCTACCAGGTCCATGGCTCCTCCCATTCCTTTTACCATTTTTCCGGGGATTTTCCAGTTGGCAATGTCGCCGTTCTCAGACACCTCCATGGCACCCAAAATGGTGAGGTCTACTTTCTGTGCCCTGATCATCCCAAAGCTCATAGCCGAATCGAATACTGCCGATCCGGGAAGCGTGGTAATGGTTTGCTTACCAGCATTGATCAAATCCGGATCTTCTTCTCCTTCCAAAGGAAAAGGTCCCATGCCCAACAATCCGTTTTCGGATTGTAATACCATATTAAAACCTGCCGGAATATAGTTAGCAACCAGCGTAGGGATCCCAATTCCTAAATTAACGTAAGATCCATCTTGTATTTCTTGTGCAATACGTTTAGCAATACCGTTTTTATCTAACATAGGTCTTATTGGGTTCTAACTGTTCTTTGTTCAATTCTTTTCTCGTAGCGCTCTCCTTGAAAGATGCGGTGCACATAAATGCCCGGTGTATGTATATGATCCGGATTTAAAACACCGGGCTCCACCAATTCTTCTACCTCGGCAATGGTAATTTTACCAGCCATGGCCATGATGGGATTAAAATTTCTGGAAGTGGAACGAAATATTAAATTTCCGGCAGTATCACCTTTCCATGCTTTAACAATAGCAAAATCGGCATCAAATGTCATTTCCATCAAATAATCTTTTCCGTTAAAATTGCGTATTTCTTTGCCTATAGCAACTTCAGTACCCACACCTGCTGGTGTAAAAATAGCGGGCATTCCGTATCCTGCAGCCAAACACCGGGTAGCCAGAGTCCCCTGGGGGATTAATTCTACTTCTAGCTCACCACTCAACAATTGACGTTCAAACTCAGCATTTTCACCAACGTAAGAAGAGATCATTTTTTTCACCTGATGCTGATGCAACATTAATCCGATCCCAAAATCATCCACACCGGCATTGTTGGAAATACAAGTCAGGTTTTTTACTCCTTTTTTGACCAAAGCGTTGATACAATTCTCAGGGATGCCACAAAGGCCAAAACCACCAAACATGATGGTCATGCCATCTTGTACATCGGCAACTGCTTCCTCGGCATTTTTTACGGTTTTATCAATCATATGAAGACAATATGGTTCAAAAATACAAACTCGTTGACCAGTTATAATAAACGGCTTGTCATAAACAATTAAAAATACACATAAGTAATTCCATCACCTCCTCTGTCCGGGTGTTCGTCTTCCATACGAGAAACTTGTGAGTATTTTCTAAAATAATCTCTGATCATTTTTCTCAAGATGCCATCTCCTTTACCATGAATGATCTTCAGACTTGGATAACCGGAAATGATCGCTTTATCCAATAATTTTTCAATCTCAAAAAGTGCTTCTTCAACACGCTTGCCTCTTAGGTCTATCTCCGGACTAAACTTTGCACTTTCATTAAGAGAAAGCGTATTGGAGCGACGAACTTCTTTCGGAACGGCTGCATTAGCCACTTTTTGCACCCTATTTTTCTTAACCACCGAACGTAGATCGCCCATGGCCAAAATAAAATTGTCTTTCGCAATTTCCATTACCTGGGCAATAGTTTCCGAATCATCTAACTTTACCCAGTCCCCAACTGAAATTTCAGCGGATTCAGAAACTTTGGTCACTTGCTTAACAATGGTATTTTTCTCCATTTCAGCAGCAAGGTTTTTTCTAAGCGCTTGTGTCTTCTCTTTATCCGCCTTACTCTGTTTAATCTCAGAAATGGTGTTTTCCACTAATTTATTGGCGTTCTTAATGATCTGTTGAGCCTCTATCTTAGCTTCCTTCAGGATGTTTTTCTTTTGCTCGTCTAAGTAGGTCTTCAGCTGGGTATTCTCTTCCAGTAAAGCTTTTACTTGCTTTTCTTTCTTTTCTAAACTGATTTTTTGATCTAATAAAGCTTTTTTATCTCTTTCCAAGTCTACCAACAAAGTATCTACTTCTTTTTGCTGGTGCCCAACTTTTTGTTTAGCAGATGTGAGAATAGCAGTCGATAAACCTATTTTCTGAGCAATTTCGAAGGCATATGAGCTACCCGGTTTACCTACTTCGAGCATATACATCGGCTTCATTTGCATATTATCAAACAGCATCGAAGCGTTTTCCATCCCTTCGGTATGACTGGCAAAATTTTTAAGATTTGAATAATGCGTTGTGATTACTCCTTTGATATTTTTTTGATGTAAGCTTTCCAATACCGCCTCGGCAACTGGGCCACCAAACTGCGGATCGGTACCGGTACCAAATTCATCAATTAAAACCAATGTTTTGGCGTCTGCATGCTCCGTAAAATACTTCATTTTAGAAAGATGCGCACTGTAAGTACTCAAATCACTTTCAATGGACTGGTCATCGCCAATATCTGCGAACACCTTTTTGAAAATGCCAAACCTGGAATGCGGATCAGCAGGTACCAGTAAGCCAGATTGTACCATGAGCTGCAGGAGGCCAACGGTTTTCATGCAAACAGATTTACCACCTGCATTCGGTCCTGAAACTAAAATAACACGTTTTTTTTCATCTATATCGATGTTCAAGGGCACTACGCTTCCTCCTTCTTTCTTAGATGAAAGTAATAGTAGCGGATGTCGGGCATTACGCAAATGGATCTGGCTGTCCTTTACCAATTCGGGCATGTCTGCTTCAATTTCTTGTGCAAAAAGTGCCTTGGCCCTTACAAAATCGAGTTTACACAATAATTTATGATAGGATATCAATAAAGGCACATAGGGTCGTAACTGATCGGTAAGAGCGATCAAAATCCGGATCACCTCCCTCCTGCGGTCAAATTCCAGATCTCTTATCAAATTGTTGAGCTGGAAAACCTCTTCGGGCTCCATAAAAACCGTTTGGCCGGAGGCTGACTCATCATGAATAAATCCTTTTAACTTACGTTTATTCTCTGCCAAAATTGGAATACAAAGACGTCCTTCGCGTAAAGTCAAACTCCCTTCCGCTGTCCAACCGTTTTGTTGAGCATTTTTAAATATTTGATCGATTTTTTTGCGTGCTTCTTGTTCAGCTTTCGCTAAACTGGCGGAAATCTTCTCCAAATCAGCCGAGGCGTTCGGTTTAATTTTCCCCTTGGCATCTATTACTTTTTCTATTTGCTGTACGATCTGCTTCTCTACCGGAAGGTGTTCAAATAATGCTTCCAGATTGGGATAAAGCTGAGCCCTATCATTAAAGTAATTGATGACTGAAAAAACAGAGTTAAGAGAGATGTAAATTTGAAATAATTCTTCTTCAGCTAAAAACGTCCCCTCAATCTTAACCTTGTCGGCAAATGATTTTAAATCATAAAATTGGTGGAGCTGTAAAGGACTATCAGAAGCCAAAATGAGTTTGAACTCATGTGTTTGACGCAAGAATTTATTGATCTCCTCAAATGAGCTTAAAAAACCAATCTTATCTACCATCTGCTCGCCCATGGGGCTCAGGCAATAAGATTTAATGAAGGTTTTAATTTCGCTTAGACCGAGTTTATCTATAGCATTAGGTGGGTAAATCATCCTACAGCTTATTTTATCCGGTCTACGATGGGTTTACGCACTTCCAAGATTTTTTTCTGAAATCCTGCATTGATTTGGCTATACATACTGTCGAGTAAAACAGGATTTTCAGCGTAATATTTCAAGCTTTTTTCAAACTGTTTCAAATCGGTATGATGTTTTTTTAAGACCATTTGATAATATCCGGATGATACTTTTTTTATACTATCCAAATCAGGAATGGTATTTAAATAAGCTTCAGTAAGGTGAATGTCTTTAAGCACAGCCTTCATTTCGGCTTCTGACAAAATGCCTTCAGGAGCTGGATCGCTTGAACAGCCAAACAGTAAAATCGAAAGTCCGAAAAGCAGTAATAATCGCTTCATTTCTTAACTTAGCCAAATTAAATGAACAAAAACAAAAGTACTCATAAATGAGCATTGAAGCGAATATCCTCTCTCTCAAAACTGAATTAGATCCTTTGAAGGTGAAGCTAGTGGCAGTTTCTAAAACAAAACCGAATGAGGACATCTTGCAAGCCTACCAGGCTGGCCAAAGAATTTTTGGTGAAAACACAGTACAGGAATTGGTGAAAAAACAAGAGGAGCTTCCAAAAGATATCGAATGGCATTTAGTGGGTCATCTTCAAAGTAATAAAGTAAAATACATTGCTCCTTTTATCAGCCTAATACATGCGGTAGATAGTTTGAAATTATTGGCCGAGGTTAACAAACAAGCACAAAAGAACAATCGCATTATCAATTGTTTGTTACAAATTCATATTGCTGATGAGGATACCAAGTTTGGTTTAGACTTTGATGAAGCCATCGAGCTTTTACGATCAAGTGAATATCAGCAAATGCAGCACATCCGTATTGTAGGACTAATGGGTATTGCCACCAATACCGAAAATCAGAAGAAAATTACGGAGGAATTTTACGAACTAAGAACCCTTTTTAAAGGTCTAAAAGCTTCATTTTTTCAAAATTCTGATGATTTTTCAGAGTTATCCATGGGTATGTCGTCCGATTATAAATTAGCCATAGAACAAGGCAGCACCATGGTTCGTTTAGGCAGCAATATTTTTGGCGAAAGAAATTACCCCAACAAAACTGGCATATGAGCAAAGAAAATATACGAGTTGCTGTAAAAGCGGATTGTGAACGATTACTGGAACTGATTAATGAGTTGGCATTGTATGAACGGGCTCCTGAAGAAGTAACGGTAACCCTAGCTGAATTTGAAGAGGCCGGATTTGGCAAAAATCCCGTTTGGAAAGCCTTTGTCGCCGAGCTAGACGGTACTATTCAAGGTTTCGCACTCTATTATATTCGTTATTCAACCTGGAAAGGCTGCCGCTTATATTTAGAAGATTTCCTGGTAACTGAATCATTAAGAGGCAAAGGAATCGGTAAAATACTTTTTGAAACCATCATCCAGGAAGCAAAGGATTTAGGTTTTAATGGGATGACCTGGCAGGTACTAGATTGGAACGAACCAGCTTTGAACTTCTATCAAAAATACGAGGCTCAAATCGAATCGGGCTGGTTAAACGGTTCACTGAGTAAAGAACAAATTAATAATTTTAAGTAAATGGCCCAGGTATTCAAATTTGGCGGTGCCTCTGTTAAAGACGCTGATGGTGTTAAGAATCTAGTGAAGATTATACAACTTCATCAAGATAAAGAATTACTGATCGTCATTTCTGCCATGGGCAAAACCACCAATGCCCTCGAAAAGTTAAACCAGGCTCATATTCAACAATCAGAAGATACTCAATCACTATTTGCTGAGGTTAAACAGGCACATTACCAAATTATTCAGGAACTCTTCAAAAATCTCAATCACCCAATTTACCATGAGATTGAAAATACTTTTGTGGAAATAGATTGGATCTTGGAAGAAGAAGCACACCCCGACCCTGATTTTAATTACGATCAGATCGTTTCTGTAGGCGAATTATTATCCACCAAAATTGTAGCAGCTTACTTAAACGAGTGCGGCATCACAACAAAATGGCTGGATGCAAGAAGTTACATACAAACCGATAATACCTACCGTGAAGGAAAAGTGAACTGGGAAAAAACTAAAGAACTGATTCAAGAAAGCATCCCAACTATTTTGAAGGATCAAGTTGCACTGACCCAGGGCTTTATTGGGGGCACTTCTGAAAACTTTACCACGACCCTGGGCCGTGAAGGCTCCGACTATACTGCAGCCATTTTTGCCAATTGCCTACAAGCAGAAAGCGTCACTATTTGGAAAGATGTACCCGGTGTGTTAAACGCAGATCCAAAGCTATTTCCGGATACCGAAAAATATGAACAACTCTCCTATGCTGAAGCCATTGAAATGACTTTTTATGGAGCCACTGTGATCCACCCAAAAACCATTAAACCTTTACAAAATGAAGGCATCCCACTCTTGGTAAAACCATTTCTCGACCCGAGTGCTGCTGGTACCATTATTTCAGCTGATGCCCTTACTGAAAATCTCAAACCAGCCATTATTGTCAAAAAAGAACAACTCCTGGTCTCCATTTCCAGTAAAGATTTTTCATTTATTACCGAAGATCATCTGAGTGAGATATTTTCCGCATTTGCGGGATGTCAGATCAAAATAAACATGATGCAGGTTTCTGCATTGAGTTTTTCTGTTTGCATGGATCAAAATGAAAGGCGCTTTCATCAATTAACTGAGCAATTGGTCAGTAACTTCAAAATAAAATACAACGATGGCCTAGAGCTCATCACGATTCGTCATTTTACTCCCGAATTAGTGGCAGAGCTGAGTAAAGGTCGGCGAATTTTCATGGAACAACTCAGTCGAAATACGGCCCAAATTGCTTTAAAATAATTTGAACAAGCACATTCTAAATACTGAAGTTCAAGAATATATACAGCAGCACTTGCATCTGGACCCAGCGCAACTGGCGCTAAAAAAAAGTCCTTTCAAAGAAGTAAGTAGTCAGGAAATTGCTGAACAACTAGCCGGAAAAAAATCAGCTGAAAAAAAAATACCTGAGTGGCATACAAGTTCGGGGATCTACTTCCCACCCAAATTAGCCCTGGAACAAGCCTCTTCCGCTCAAACAGCCATTTACAAAAGCAAATTGATTGAAGGTAAAAAGATCATCGACCTAAGTGCTGGTATGGGTGTAGACAGCTATTATTTTAGTAAAAAAGCAGATTGGGTTTGGCATGTAGAAAGACAAGCAGAACTTTCTGCCATAGCAGCTCATAATTCGCAGGTACTCGGTGCAAAAAACATATATTTCATTACAGGAGATGGCGTCAATTACCTTCGGGAGACACAAGATAAATGGGATTGCATCTATATTGATCCCTCCAGGAGGGTAGCTGGAAAAAAGGTTTTTAAACTCAGTGATTGCGAACCAGATGTTACTACTCTGTTAGATTTATTCTTTGAACACGCTGCTTTTTTGATGATCAAAACAGCGCCATTACTCGATATCACCTCTGGTTTAAGCGAGCTTAGAGATGTGACAGATATCCATGTGGTGAGTGTAAACAATGAGGTAAAAGAGTTATTATGGATCTTGAGAAAAGAAAGCTCAGGTGCTGAACCCAATATTCATTGTGTGAGTTTGACTAGTCAGGGAGAACAGCATTTTTCTTTTAAGATATCTGAAGAAAAAGCGTTGCAACTGCCCTGCTATTCGGATGTTAAAACTTACCTCTATGAACCCGATACATCCTGGCTGAAAGCCGCTTGTTTTAAGCTGATCACCGATCGGTATCAAGTAGATAAAATACATCAACATACGCATTTATACACTTCTGTGGTTTTAAAAAAGGACTTCCCAGGACGTATTTTTAATGTGGAGCAAGTTATTTCCTACAAGAAATTCGCTCAATCAAAAGAAAAAAGGCAAGCCAATATCATAGTCCGGAATTTCCCGATTACTGCACCCGAATTACAAAAGAAACACCAGATCAAAGATGGAGGCGAGCAATACCTGATTTTTTGTAAAGATCAAAACGAAGACTTAAAGGTCGTTATCGCCAAGCGAATATAAACCCATAAAAAAAGCCTTATTGAACTCAATAAGGCTTTTAAATTATGGTTAAGCTATGCTTTTAAACCTTCTTTACTTGTACAGCTTGTAATCCCTTACGACCTTCTTCTACTTCGTACTCCACATCATCATTGTCTCTCAGGGTACCATTACCACCCTCAACATCTTTGAAGTGTACAAAAATGTCAGTTCCATCTTCTTGAACAATGAAACCATAACCTTTTTGGGTGTTAAACCATTTAACTTTTCCAGT
>CANHCS010000013.1 GCA_947459195.1 Sphingobacteriaceae bacterium | reverse complement strand
TTCAGAATTGGTTTCAATTCTTAAAAAATAAAAGAAAATGGCACATAAGAAAGGGGCCGGTAGTTCCAAGAACGGTCGCGAATCGCATAGTAAACGTTTAGGTATCAAAATTTTCGGTGGTCAGGAAGCGATTGCCGGAAACATCATTGTACGTCAGCGTGGTACCCAGCACCATCCAGATAAAAACGTAGGTTTGGGTAAAGACCATACTTTGTTTGCATTAATTGATGGTACCGTTGTTTTCCGTAAGAAAGCAAACAACAAATCATACGTATCGGTATTGCCTACAGAAGCTAAAGTAGCTGCTTCTAAAAAAGCCGCTGCACCTAAAAAGGCAGAGCCAGTTGTTGCTGAAGTAGCTGTTGAAGCTGCTCCGGTTGCGGAAGCACCTGCAAAAAAGGCCGCTGCACCTAAGAAAGCTGCTGCACCTAAGGCTGCTGCCGAGAAAAAAGCACCAGCTAAGAAGCCGGCTGCAAAAAAATAAGTGGAGTTTTACTTCATTAAAAAGCCCCGAGAGTATCCTCGGGGCTTTTTTGTTTTTAGAGTTCGTCATTTCGAGCGAAGCGAGAAATCTCTCTTGAGATTTTTTATGAGAGATTTCTCACCCCTTGCCAGGGATTCGAAATGACGAAAGAAATGGAAGTTCTAAAGACTGACGACTCCCAACTAATCAATGTTCTCTCACTAATAATTGCTCTGCAAACTCACGCAAGGCAGTTTTGCGATCTTCGGATACTTGAATGGCTTCCAATTGATTCAATGCTTTCTCAGCATAGCTTTGCATGGCCTGTTCAGCCAGGCCACGGATACCGAGTTGATTATAGATTGCAGTAACAGCCTGCACTTTTTCTTCGGCTTTGAAATCAGTCGCTTTTATCCATTTCGATAAGCCTTCAGCGACTGAGTTATTTGCCAATTCCTGTGCTTTGATGAGTAAAAAGGTCTTTTTATTGGCCAATATGTCGCCACCTACTTGCTTTCCAAACTTATCAGGATCACCGTATACATCCAAAATGTCATCTTGTAATTGGAAGGCAATCCCCAGGTTTTCGCCAAATTCACCAATTCGGTCTGCATCCTCTGGCTTTGCTCCGGCAATGAGTGCACCAATTTTTAAGGCTCCACCTAATAATACAGCTGTTTTGAGTCTGATCATTTCGAGGTATTCTGCTACCGGTACATGGGCTCTGCTCTCAAAATTCATGTCTATTTGCTGGCCTTCACAAACCCCAACAGCAGTCTCGTTAAACACTTTTAGCACAGGTTTAAGTAGAGATGCATCCAGATTACTCAATAATTTATAACCCTCCACCAACATCACATCACCAGAAAGAATGGCTACGTTGGCATTCCATTTTTCATGAACGGTGGCCTTACCACGACGCAGTGGCGCTTTGTCCATGATGTCGTCGTGCATGAGCGTAAAATTGTGAAACACCTCTATGGCCATCGCCGCATCAAGTGCCTTCTTTACCGATCCGCCAAACATTTCTGTCGACATTAACAGCAATACCGGACGCATCCGTTTGCCACCCAGATCCATTAAATAGGTAATGGGTTCATATAGCTCGGCCGGATGGGCTGGATAGGCTTGGTCTTTTACGGCTTGTGCCAGGATAGATTGTAATTCTTTAATGCTGTGCATGGATCGGCTATTCTTCGCTATTCACCAGGCTGAAATCGATCTGCCTTTTGGCAAGATCTACTTTTTTTACTCGTATCATAACGGTATCGCCCAGTTGGTATTTTTTCTTTTTACGTTGCCCGATGATGCAATAATTCTTCTCATCGAGGATATAGAAATCATCACTAATATCGCGTAAACGGACCATTCCTTCACACTTATTTTCAATAATTTCTACATACATGCCCCATTCGGTTACGCCCGATATCACACCTTCGTAAGTTTTTCCCACATTATCTTTCAGGTATTCGGCTTGTTTATATTTCACCGATGCCCGTTCCGCATCTGCTGCTTTTTTCTCCATCTGAGAAGAATGCAGACATAATTTTTCGTAATCATCGGCATTGGCCGATTTTCCGCCCTCCAAGTAATGCTCCAGTAATCGATGCACCATTACATCCGGATAACGCCGGATAGGAGAGGTGAAATGCGTATAAAAATCAAATGCCAAACCATAGTGACTTGATTTTTTGGTAGTATAGATCGCTTTAGCCATCGATCTGATGGCCAGCTGCGTCAACACGTTCTGTTCTTTTTTTCCTTCTACATCTTCCAAAAGCATATTCAGAGAGCTGGCAATGGCTCGATCGCTTTGGGTGTTGATCTGATAACCAAATTTTGCTGCAAATTGAGCAAAACCCAATAAGGTTTGTTCATTTGGTGCATCGTGAGAACGGTAAACAAAGGTATATTTCTGTTTGCCTTTGCCTTTTTTGGCAATGAATTCAGCCACCCTTCGGTTGGCCAGCAACATAAAATCTTCAATTAATTTATGAGCATCCTTGCGTTCCTTGACGTAAACGCCCACAGGCCGGCCGGCTTCATCCAGCTTGAATTTAACTTCTGCCGATTCGAAACTGATGGCACCTTGCTTAAACTTGCGTTCACGCAGTAGATGAGCCAAATTGTTCAGAGTCAAAATTTCTTTGCTGTAATCGGTTCGTTTGCCCTCAATTACTTCTTGGGCCTCCTCATAACTGAATCGTCTGTCAGAATGGATGATGGTCTTTCCAAACCATTCGTTTTGGATATGCGCATGCGCATCGAGCTCGAATACGGCCGAAAAACACAATTTATCCTCATTAGGTCTCAAAGAACACAAACCGTTAGATAAGCGTTCGGGCAGCATTGGAATCACACGGTCAACTAGATAAACTGAAGTCCCACGATCAAAGGCTTCTCTATCTAAGGGAGAGCCGGGTTTTACATAATGTGAAACGTCGGCAATATGAACGCCAATCTCAAAATTCCCATTAGGCAATGTTTGGAAGGAGATGGCATCGTCAAAATCTTTCGCATCAAAAGGATCGATGGTAAAAGTGAGGATCTTTCTGAAATCACGGCGTTTGGCTATTTCAGCTTTAGGTATTTCTTCAGCGATGGCATTTGCCTCATGCTCTACTTCGCCGGGAAATGCCAAAGGAAAACCGAAATCAGCCAGAATGGCGTTCATTTCGGTATTATTTTCACCTTGTTTACCTAAAACGTGTTTGATGCTCCCAATGGGATTTTTAGCACCATCTGGCCATTCTGTAATTCGGGCAATGGCTTTTTCATTATCCTTCGCCCCATTAAGTTCGGAGAGGGGGATGAAAATATCATGGAGCATTTTCCGGTCGTCGGGCACAAAAAAAGCGAAACGATCGGATAATTTAACAATACCGGTAAATTCCATTTTAGCCCTTTCCAGGATCTCTACCACTTCGCCATCCTTTTTACGGCCACCTTTTTGCTTTCCGTAAACATAAACCTTTACCGTATCGCCATGGAGGGCATTGCGCAGCTTACGGGGAGCAATGAAAATATCCGGTTCAAACTCATCTTCACTCACCACAAAGGCCGATCCATCGGCGGTCATATCAACTTTTCCGGTAACAAATGTTTTAAGTTCTTTTAACTGGAATTTGCCTCTTTCCGGCTCCCGAAGCGTTCCTTTAAAAGTTTCCTCTCTTAATATTTGAAGAATGGTATCGCGGGCTTCCGGATCGTTTAATTTAAGTTTAGCAGCTACTTGTTTATGATTGAACGCCTGCTTGGCCGATTTGTGAAAAATCTCTAATACCAAGCGGCTAAGTACTTCTTTAAAATGATTGGTCTTTTTAGTCATTGTTAACTAAGATAAGATTATATTGCCTTATTAAGGCCATTTAGCCGCTATTTAACAATTATTTAATCAATTTATACATCCGGAAGACAATTATCCGTTTAACCATATAAATGATATCTGATTATATTTTACACTAATTTGATAATTCAATACCTATGAAATTATCTTATAAAAACCTCATTTTATTCCTTTTCATTTGGCTCTGTACTGGGTTTACATTGGGCACACTCACTTTACTTTGGCCCTTACGTTGGTGGGTTGACCTGGCCCGCAAACAGAACTTATCTAACTTTCAGGAGAAAACAGGAGTTATCTTCCTTATTCTGCTATTGATTACGGTTTCAATTTGGCTGAGCCGTCTTATTTTTCGTTGGCAACAAAAACAAGTTCAGCAAACCTATACACTTCTCAGTAGCATCATTCCTTTTTTGCTAGCCCTTGCTGCGCTGGCACTGTTGATGCAACCCGATCTGATCAATAAGGATACCGAACAAAACCGTGTTTCTGAACAATTCACCATCGGACCTTATCCAAGCGAAGAAAAGATAAAAGAATTAAAAGCAGAGGGTTATACTGCTATCATTTCCTTGCTTCATCCGGCGGTGGTTCCCTTCGAACCTACTTTAATGTTGCAAGAAGAAGAACTCGCAAAGAAATATGAAATACGATTGATTGAAGCTTCCATGTTACCCTGGTTGAGTGATAATGAAAGCGCTTTAAATCTCATTGAAAACTTGGCTAAAAACAAACAAGAGCGTTATTTTGTGCATTGTTATTTAGGAAAAGATCGGGTTAACTTAGTTAAAAACCTCTTAGTTCGCCTAGCCGGAGAAGAGGCTATTAAGGTAGAAAAACTAAGCGCCAACCGGACTTTCGAAGAAAAGAAGAGATTAGAACGCGGCGAAGTATACCGACTGGCACCCGGCGTTTATTTTACACCATATCCTACCAAAGAAGAATTATTAGCATTTTTCTTAGCCTCAGAATTGAAAACAGTGATCAATATCATGGATTCGACCAATCTCGAGCATCAAAAAAGAATCAAAGAAGAGCGTGAAATTTTTGTAAATAGCGACATCAACTTTGAAAACCATATTCTTAATTTGGCTCATACCAACCTGAAGGGGGAGATGAACAACATTTTGACGATAATTGAAAAATCACCCAAACCAATGGTCATCCACCATTGGAATACCATTTGTCCGGAAGCAAAATTTTTCATCCAGCAATTTGAAAAGCAAACTCATTCTAAACCCATCAACCTGAATCAAGCCCATGTTCGAACTAATTAAACCCTTTTTACCGCCAGCAGAACTCAGCATTCGTTTGCTGTGGCCAATCATGATCATTGCGCTGTCAGCAGCAGCTTTTTCCGGATGGCTGAGGGTAAAAAAAGGGCTGAGAATACCCTATACCCGAAAAACATTCCATTTCATTGTTTTTTCGCTGGCGGGATATTTACAGTTCAAATACGGCTTACAAGCCGTGAGTCTGTTGGGTGGTTTTGTGTTCATCATGGTTTTGTTAGCTGTCATACTCGGCGATCGCACCTGGTTCTATCAGGCCCTGGCCCGCGAAACAGATGCCCCACACCAGAAAAAATTCATCATTTTGCCCTTATTGGCTACTGCGACAGGAGGGATTTTGTCCAATATTTTCTTCCCTCAAACGGCTTTTATTGGCTACTTCGTGGGTGGATGGGGGGATGCCGTAGGAGAGCCCGTAGGTACCCTGTGGGGAAAACACCGCTATACGGTACCTACACTTTTTGGTGTAAGGGCCAGCCGGAGCTGGGAAGGATCCGCAGCCGTGGTTTTGGTCAGCAGCATCATCGCCTTCATTTTTGTGCTTCAATTGGGAGATTTTAGCCTGGCTTACGCGATAACTATGGGTTTGATCTGTGGACTGGCTGCAGCTTTCGTAGAATCCATCAGTAGCCATGGCCTGGATAACCTGACCATCCAGCTGACGGCTGCCGGCGTATTACATTACCTGATTTTTTAAACGTAAGAGATCAATTCCTCAGAGAGGGAGGGCATGCCTTTAAATTTCATGAGGATCTGTGCGGTGGTCAGCACATCTTTCTGGCAATAGGTTTGAATACGCTTTAAGTCTTTTTCTTGCCAATACACCCAATGTACATCACTACCCTGGATATCATCTTTCGGATTGGGAATGCCCAAAACAGTAGCTAATAGATTAAGAGAAGTATAATTCTTAAAATCCCCGAACTTCCAGAGCTCCATGGTATCCAGGTGATTAATTTCCCAGGGCTTTTTACCAGCAATCTGTAATTGTTTGGGGATGCTTAAACCATTAATGAGCATGCGTCTGCACAAATAAGGGAAATCAAACTCTTTCCCGTTATGCGCACATAACACCAGCTCTTTGGGCTGTTTATTTAAAATATCGATGAAGCCTTGTAAAACTTCCACCTCATCATCCGATGCGATAGACTTGATCCTGAAACCATATTCACCTTGCTTACGGATAAACCCGCCGAAAGAAATACAAACGATCTTTCCAAACTCAGCCCAGATCCCGGCCCGATGATAATACTCTTCCGGACTTTCGCCTTCACGACGCTGATATTGTGTTTTTTGCGCCCAAAGATCCATGATGGCAGCCGGCACCTCATCCGCCGAAGCATATTGAGGGGCGGTTTCCACATCCAATACCAAAACTTGTTGTAAATCTACCTGACTGAGCATCTCTGTAAAATTAAGAGATTATACGTAAAGGCGGCTAAATTATTGCCCAATCATCACACCTGGTTTGTTCACCAGCGGGATGCGGATCAAATTACTGTCGATAATGCTTTCGGGAAGGAAGATGAATTTCTTATCGTATAACTGACCACCAATATAAAAACTCAACCAATACTCATTAGTTAAGCCAAAAACCTGCTCATCAATGGCTTCAATGGTGCTAAAACTTTGTCCTTCCAAACTGCCCATCGAATGGCGTAGGGTAGAAGTTTTCACTTCTTTATCGTCCTTCGTTCCATATCCTTTCGAGCTCACCAAAACATTTTCAATCTTTTCTGTACGGTGATTGACCAAATACACATTCCAATGTCTGCTCACCGGATCTTCACTCTCCAATACCACGGCAATAGAAATGCCTTCCACAACAGGCTGTAGGATGTCTTTCTTCATGAAATGAATTATTTCTTACGGGCAAAACGACGGGCACCGGTCTTAGGGCCTTCTTTTTCGGCAGCAGCAGCCAATTCAGCAACTTCTGCATAAGTTAGGCCCTCAGGCGTTTTATCTTTCGGGATCTTGATATTCAATTTCCCAAATTTAATATAAGGGCCCCAGCGGCCATTCTCAATGCGGGCTTCCGGATTTTCCTCAAATACCTTGATCAGTTTTTCCGCATCACGCTTGCGCTTATCCGCAATGATCTCAATAGCCTGAGCTTCATCCACATCAAAAGGATCTACTTCTTTTGGTAAAGAATAGAAAGCGTTATTATGGCGGATGTAAGGACCAAATTTACCGATGGCAACCGTCATATCCAGATCTTCAAATGAACCTACTTTTTTAGGCAGCTTAAATAAATCCAGTGCCTCCTCCAGACTAATGCTCTCCAACATCTGTCCGCTTCTCAAGCTGGCATAACGTGGTTTTTCTTCATCCTCCGCATCACCAATCTGCACAAAAGGTCCAAAGCGGCCAATACGGACCGATATTTTCTTCCCGCTTGCCGGGTCGATACCCAGTTCACGTCCACCATTAGCACGTTCAGCGTTTTGCAGTGTGTTTTCCACTTCAGAGTGGAATGGACCGTAAAAGCCTTCCAGCATTTTCGTCCAGTCTTTCAGACCTTGGGCAATCTCATCAAATTCCTTCTCCACCTTGGCAGTAAAATGGAAATCTACAATCCCTTTAAAATGCTCCACCAAAAAATCATTCACAATGGCACCAATATCAGTAGGGAAGAGCTTGGCCTTTTCAGCACCCGTATTCTCCGTTTTTGTTTCTGTAACTATTTGGCATTCTCTCAGGCTCAAAAATTGATAATTCCTTACTTTACCCTCACGATCTTCTTTTACCACATAACCACGGTTTTGTACCGTAGAGATCGTTGGCGCATAAGTAGACGGGCGCCCAATGCCCAATTCCTCCAGTTTTTTAACCAAACTGGCTTCAGTATAACGTGCCGGTGGGCGTGAATAACGTTCCGTAGCATGCATTTCACGCAATTCAAGCGCCTGCCCCTTACTCAAGGGTGGCAAAATAGCCTGATCGTTGCTATCCTCCAGGTTTACTTCATTATCTTCTTCCTCATCGCTGCTCTCCATATATACTTTCAAGAAACCATCAAACTTCATGACCTCACCCTGCGCAACCAGTTCCTCAGCACGAGTAGAAATACCAATTTTCGCCGTCGTTTTCTCAAACGCTGCTTCCGACATCTGCGAAGCAATGGCACGCTTCCATATCAATTCATACAAACGTTTCTCTGCCGCATCGCCAGTCAAGGTATGCACATCAAAATAAGTAGGTCTGATGGCTTCGTGTGCCTCTTGAGCACCGGCAGATTTAGTTTTAAACTTACGCAGCTGATGGTATTGCTCACCATAAGCCGAACGGATCTCCTTAGCTGCAGCATCCAGTGCCGTATCCGATAAGTTCACCGAATCCGTACGCATGTACGTGATCTTACCCGCTTCGTATAATTTTTGCGCCACCGACATGGTTCTCGAAACCGAAAAACCCAGTTTACGGCTGGCTTCCTGCTGTAAAGTAGAGGTGGTAAAAGGGGCCGCCGGACTACGCTTAGCAGGTTTGGTCTCCAAACTGTTTACACTAAAAGCAGCACTCAGGCAGTCATTCAAAAATTGTGCAGCCGCTGCTTGCTCAGCAAAACGCTGCAGCAATTCTGCCTTAAATAGCTCTTTAGCTTTTCCGGTACTAAAAATGGCTACCACTTTAAAAGCAGCCTCCGGTTTAAATTGGTTAATTTCCCGCTCACGGTCTACAATCAAACGCACCGCCACCGATTGTACACGGCCGGCAGATAAGGAGGGTTTAACCTTTTTCCACAATACCGGCGAAAGCTCAAAACCCACCAAACGGTCTAAAACCCTGCGGGCTTGTTGAGCATTCACTAAATTATAATCTATCTGTCGCGGATTCTCAATCGCTTTAATAATTGCCGGCTTCGTAATCTCATGAAAAACAATCCGTTTCGTCTTATCCGCTTTCAGGTCTAAAGTCTCAAACAAATGCCACGAAATGGCTTCCCCTTCTCGGTCCTCATCCGATGCCAGCCATACCATTTCCGCTTCCTTAGCCAATTTCTTCAACTCACTCACCACCGCCTTCTTATCAGCCGGAACCTCATATTTTTGCGTAAACCCATGCTTAATATCAATGGCATCGTCCGTTTTCACCAAATCACGGATATGGCCATAACTCGATTTCACCAGGAAATCTTTGCCCAGATACCCCTCAATGGTTTTGGCTTTCGCCGGCGACTCAACTATCAGTAGATTTTTTGCCATGCAGCAGATGAATTTTGTGCAAATAAAGGGATTAAAATAAGGATTGCCAAATATGTCACATTTAACGACCGAATTTTACAGATGTTTTTGAAAACTAAAAGAAAATAAAATTTACACTCGCAGTCCCGCTTTCCGCTCAATCCCGCTAAAGCGGGAAACCGCTCCAATCGGGTTTATTTTTCAGGGCTTGAGTCACCTTGAGCTTGTAGAAAGGTAGACGCAATCCTTTAAAAGGCTCTGGATGACAAAAAAGGGTAAGTAAAAAAAGAATGCCGGAATGACGTCTCCCAACTGAGAACTCTTAACTTCCGACTTACATCAAGAACCCACCACCCAATAGATCACTGTCCTCGTAAAACACAGCCGACTGCCCCGGAGCCACACCAGAAACCGCATGATGAAAATCAATACGCATTTCATTACCTTCTTGCACAATGCTGCTCATGGTACCCGCATCCTTATACCTGATCTTGGTAATCGCTTCCAGGGGGTCTTGGATGCTTTCATATTTCACCAGGTTCAAATTTCTCACCCTGGCGCTGCTTTGTTGCAATTCATCTTCAGTACCCAGCATTACTGTATTACTTTCAGGCAAAATGCGTGTTACAAACATCGGTTGGCCCAAAGCAATGCCCAAACCTTTGCGCTGCCCGATGGTATAATAAGGGTAACCCTGGTGTTGACCCACCACTTTTCCATTGCTCAAGACAAAATTACCCGGTCCAATGCGCTCATCCAGGTCTTCCACCTTATGACGTAAAAAGGCACGGTAATCATTATCAGGCACAAAACAAATTTCGTAGCTCTCTGATTTGTTGGCCAGTTCCACCTGTCCCATATCCAGCGCCATCTGCCGTATTTCTGATTTGGCAAAACTACCCAGCGGGAATTTGGTGCGTGCCAAATTATCTTGCGAAACGCCCCAAAGCACATAGCTCTGGTCTTTGTGCTCATCTTTACCCTTAGAAATCACATAGCGGCCATTATCCTGTAAACGAATATTCGCATAATGACCGGTGGCAATAAACTCACAATCCAGTTTATCGGCTCGTTTGAGTAAGGCTTCCCATTTAATGTGCGTATTGCACAATACACATGGGTTTGGCGTACGTCCGGCCAAGTATTCATCCACAAAATTATCGATCACAAAATCTCCAAACTCATCGCGGATATCCAGAATATAATGCGGAAAACCGTAAGCAACCGCCAGCGAACGGGCATCGTTGATACTGTCTAAGCTGCAACATCCGGTTTCTTTAGAAGAACCACCTGCTGATGCATAATCCCAGGTTTTCATGGTCAAGCCGATCACTTCATAGCCCTGCTCATGCAACATCACCGATGCCACCGAACTATCCACGCCGCCACTCATGGCCACCAAAATTCTACCGTGTTTGCTCATTCTGCTGCAAATATACCGTTTTTAAGTGCTTTTTAACTTGTATACGGTCAGTGCCAGGTAATTTGCATGCCAAGAAAAATGAAAGAGAAAAAATATTTTTCAAAACCAATCCTCCCGAATCATGTTGTTTAATTAAATCTTCTTTGGAGGGGGTGGTTCTTAGGAATCTGAGAATATACTCATCGAACCTGATCTGGATAATGCCAGCGTAGGGATTCAAAGAAGATAAACAAGGGTTTTTGGCGAATGCCAAAGCCCTTGTTTTTTAACAATCAATCAGTGATTTAACTTTCTCAGCAATCAGGTCACGCACTTGATTAAATGCTTTGGCTTCCATTTCTCTGGGATCTGGTATTTGCCAATCTATCCGGTGTTTTGCCGGTACCCAGGGGCAGGCATCGCCGCACCCCATCGTTACCACATAATCAAAAGTAATAGGGGGGATCTCATTCAACGATTTAGACTGATGTTTTGCTAAGTCATAACCCAATTCGGCCATGGCCGCAATGGCTTTCGGGTTTATTTTTCCGGAGGGTTTAGAACCCGCACTATAAGCTTCCACCGCTTCGCCGCCCCAAATGTTGGCAAAGGCTTGCGCCATCTGGCTACGGTTACTATTCTCAATGCACACAAATAGAAAAGTCTTTTTCATGCTTTAAATTTTTGTTCCTGTTTCAAGGCCCAATTCACCAGTAAGATCAAAACCGGTACCTCTATCAGTGGACCGATGACGGCAGCAAATGCTGCACCCGAATTTACCCCAAATACGGCTATAGCTACCGCAATGCCCAATTCGAAATTGTTTCCAGCGGCAGTGAAGGCAAGAGAGGTGGATCTCGAATAGTTAATACCAGCTTTTTTAGATAGGTAGAAAGCGCTGAAGAACATGATGGCGAAATAAATCGTCAGGGGGAAGGCGATGCGCAATACATCCATCGGAATTTGAACAATCAATTGTCCTTTTAAACTAAACATTACCAAAATGGTAAACAAAAGAGCGATCAAGGTAATCGGGCTTATTTTGGGCAGGTACACCTTTTCGAACCATTCTTTGCCCTTAATTTTAATCAGTATCACCCTCGAAAGCCATCCCGCCAAGAAAGGAATCCCTAAATAAATAAAAACACTTTCGGCCACCTGGCCGATGGTAATTGCCACTTCAAAGCCCTTTAGTCCGAACAAGGGAGGTAATATGGTAATGAAAAACCAGGCATACACGCTGTAAAAAACTACCTGGAAAATGGAGTTAAAAGCGACCAGTCCGGCAGTGTAAATGCGGTCGCCCTTAGCCAGATCATTCCACACAATCACCATGGCAATGCATCGGGCAATCCCGATCAGAATCAAGCCGATCATGTATTCAGGATAATCTGCCAGAAAAATGACGGCCAGCAAAAACATGAATAAAGGCCCAATTACCCAGTTTTGGAGCAAGGACAGGCCCAAGACTTTTAGATTTTTAAACACTCCGGGCAATTCTTCAAATTTAACTTTAGCCAGCGGCGGATACATCATCAAGATCAAGCCAATCGCGATCGGAATGTTCGTGCTTCCCGATTGAAATTGGTAAATAAATGCAGGTGTTTCCGGTATCAAGTACCCTAATGTCACGCCTATGGCCATAGCAGAAAATATCCATAGGGTAAGGTAACGGTCTAAAAAGGAAAGTTTTGGTTTCATAGGGTCTAATTAGCAACAACTAAAAGTTTTTCGATCATTTAAAGTATTCAGGAGCCCGTTAAACTGTTGGATAGCTTGCTGCATTGTTTCCCAATTGATGCAATAACAAGATTTATTCCCATCAATTGTACCTTTTACCAGGCCAGCAAGTTGTAGCTCCTTTAAATGTTGTGATACAGTAGATTGTGCTAGTGGGAGCACTTCAACAATTTCACCGCAAATACAGCTACTCTGCGCTGCTAAGATTTTGATAATTGCTACCCTGGCCGGGTGTGAAAGAGCCTTTGCAAAATTTGCCATCTCTTGATCTATTTCAGAAAAGTCTGCTTTTTTATTTTGTGCCATGTTAATTAATTTAATATCGTAAATATACGATAAATAGAATTTAATTGTCAAAATTAAATTCAAAAAGGTAAGGGTAAGAAACAACAAAAGCCGAACTTTCGTTCAGCTTTTGTACCTGGGGCGGGAATCGAACCCGCACTCGCTTTAAGGCGAACAGGATTTTAAGTCCTGCGTGTCTACCAGTTCCACCACCCAGGCAGGTGATTAAATTAGGTTTTTATCGAGTCCGCACTCGCAGTAGGCGAATCCCGATTTATCGGGACGTGTCTACCAGTTCCACCACCCAGGCAGGTGATTAAAATAGGTTTTTATCGAGTCCGCACTCGCAGTAGGCGAATCCCGATTTATCGGTACGTGTCTACCAGTTCCACCACCCAGGCAGGTGATTGACCTTTAAAAAATTAACCCTTCCAAGAAGGGAAGGGATTAGAGCGAAAGACGAGATTCGAACTCGCGACCCCAACCTTGGCAAGGTTGTGCTCTACCAACTGAGCTACTTTCGCGTTTTGGTGAGTGCAAATATAGAGAGAATTGGCATCTCGTCAAGAAAATTTTTAATTTTTTCAAAATCAGGATAAGCCCCTGTTTTTCAGTATTTCTGTGATGAGGTCAGATTCAAATCCACGCATCTGCGCGAACTGTTGCAGCTTCATTCGTCTTTTAAAGCTGTCTTTCTCAGTCAATAATTCCGATTTCTGGATGATAATCCGTTCCAACTTGGCCAAATATTCATCCATATCGAGGTTTTTTAGTGCTTTCTGAATCAACTTTTCGGGTACCTGTTTCAGTTTCAGCCCCTGTTTGATTTTGTACTTACCCCAGCCCTTGATTCTAAATTTACCCTGAGCATACATCATCGCAAAGCGCTCTTCGTTCAAAAAATTGTTTTGAATTAGTTCAGAGATGATTTCCTCTACATCTTTCGAGAAAAGTCCCCATTCATATAAATTATCACGTATTTCCTTCTGCGATCGTTCCTGATAAGCACAATAAGACTCAGCCTTTAATCGGGCTTGATGTGGGGTGTAATTCCGACGCTTAGGCTGATCCTGATCCATATCCATGGTTAAAATTCGCAAATAATAGCAGATTGTTAAAATTTTGATGAAATTCGTGGTGAAATGAATCATTTGATTTACTCGGTTAACGAATTAAAACAGGCAATGCAGGCCCAGGCTTTTATCAACAAGCCTGATGCGGGTATCCGTACCTTGCTGACTGATAGCCGTAAGTTATCCGATGCTGCCTATGGTTTGTTCTTCGCCTTGATTCAGCGAAGAGACGGGCATGATTTTATTCCGGAAGCTTACCGTTCAGGAGTTCGTTCTTTCGTAATTTCAGACCCTAATTTCGACAGGTCTGCCTATCCTGAAGCCAACTTCTTTCTGGTGATTAATACGCTCACTGCCTTACAGCAATTAGCAGCCCATCATCGTAATAAATTCAATTATCCGGTCATCGGAATCACCGGTTCAAACGGCAAAACCATTGTCAAAGAGTGGCTATTTGAGGTTTTATCTGCTAAATATAAAATCATTCGTAGTCCTAAAAGCTACAATTCACAAATCGGGGTGGCACTATCCTTATGGGAAATGACAGATGAACATGATATGGCCATCATAGAAGCAGGAATTTCTCAAAGAGGAGAGATGGAGTCACTGGCTCAGATGATTCGTCCAAACATCGGTATTATTACCCACATCGGTGCCGCACACGATGAAGGCTTTGCATCAAAAGCAGAAAAACTACAAGAAAAATTACAACTCTTTTCCAGTGTTGATTGGCTGATCTATCCCAAAGAAAGTTTATTGGGTGCTCATCCTGATTTAAATGCAAAATCAACCTTTTCATGGGGAGAAAGTGGTGCTGATTTTCAAATTAAGAAAATTCAACATACAGAAAATGGAGCTGCCATCACGGCAAAATATCAACAAAAGGAGCTGAGTATACAGATTCCTTTTAAAGATGAAGCCTCCATTGCCAATGCCATCACCTGCTGGGCTACTTTACTGGCTTTGGGTAAAGAAACAACAGATTTAAGTCCTCGTTTAGCAGAATTGCACCCCATTCAAATGCGTTTGGAATTGAAAAAGGGGATCAATAATTGCTCAATCATCGACGACTCTTACAGCTGTGATATTTCTTCTTTGAGTATCGCACTCGATTTTTTGAAGCAACAAAATCAGCACAACAAGCGGACATTGATTTTGTCAGACATTCCGGAATCGGGTACCATGCCCGATCAGTTGTATCAACAGGTAGCAAAACTAATCGATCAGAAAAAAGTAGACCAATTGATCGGTATCGGGCCAGAGTTGAGCAAACATGCAGATCATTTCTCTGCAAATTCGCTTTTCTATAACTCTACGCAAGATTTTCTGACTAATTTATCCACCTTGAATTTTGAAGACGAGGCCATCCTGATCAAAGGAGCCCGGTCTTTTCAATTCGAGCACATTAGCAAATTGCTGGTACAAAAAGTACACGAAACCGTTTTAGAGATCAATCTCAATGCACTCGAACATAACCTGAATCATTATCGATCTAAATTAGATCCGGGTGTAGGCTTAATGGTAATGGTAAAAGCTTTTTCCTATGGTAGTGGAAGCTTTGAAATTGCCAATCTGCTACAGTTTAACAAAGTAGACTATTTAGCGGTAGCCTATGCCGATGAGGGAGTCGCTTTGCGTCAGGCTGGAATTACCTTACCAATCATGGTGATGAGCCCCGATATCATGGCCATCGATGCCATTATCGCCCATCAATTAGAACCCGAAATTCATAGTTTTCGCATTTTCAAGGCCTTTGAATCGAGTTTAAAACGCCATGGCAAGGAAAGTTATCCGGTGCACTTGAAACTCGACACCGGGATGAAGCGATTGGGTTTTTCAGCTACAGATCTTCCACAACTCATCAGCGACTTAAAAAACACGCCAAACTTTAGGATAAAATCTGTTTTCTCTCATTTAGCTGCCGCTGAAGATCCTAAAGAAGACGAATTTACCCGCTCGCAAATTGATTTATTTACAGAACTGAGTCATCAGATTCAGCAGGTACTACCTTATCCAATTATCCGACATTTAGCCAATACCTCTGGCATCAGCCGTTGGCCTAATGCGCAGTTTGAAATGGTACGCTTGGGAATCGGTCTTTACGGAATCGATAAATCAGCAAGCAATTCGAAGGCCCTTCAAACAGTTACCCAACTCAAAACCACTGTTTCACAGGTGAAGCAAATTAAACCCCGTGAAACCATTGGTTACAACAGAAAAGGAGTTTTGCCCAAAGGAGGACAAATTGCCACCGTCAAAATTGGTTATGCCGATGGTTATAGCCGACTCTTGGGCGAAGGCAAGGGCAAAATGCTCATCAATGGCCACCTTGTACCCACAATTGGAAGCATTTGTATGGATATGTGTATGTTGGATGTTTCCGGCTTAGAGATCAACGAAGGCGATGAAGTAATTGTTTTCAATCAAGAAATCAGGGTAGAAGAATTGGCCAAAACCATGCACACCATACCTTATGAAGTACTCACCGGCATTTCCCAACGGGTAAAACGAGTTTATTATTACGAATAAGATGAACAGAATTTTAAAAGCGATGGTCAATTACTTTGTAAGAGGCCTCTTGGTGGTCATTCCCGTAGGATTGACGATCTACTTTGTGATTTGGGCAGTAACTACCATCGATACCAGTCTGAATCTGAGTAATTTCTTCTTGACCGATCCTAAAACTGGCGCTTCTATACACATTCCAGGTCTGGGTTTATTGACGGTTTTGGTGGTGATCATGCTGGCCGGTTTATTCGTCACCTCTTTCATTACCCGTCCGATCTATAATTGGCTGGAACGTTGGTTGAAACGCTTTCCAGTATTTAGTTTTATCTACGGTTCCATCAAAGATTTTACCGAAGCCTTTGTGGGTGATGAGAAAAAATTCGACAAGCCGGTTTTGATTGAAATGAATGATAACGGAGTGAAGAAAGTAGGCTTTCTCACCCAAAAAGACCTGAAAAAAATAGGTTTACCCGGCGAAGTAGCCGTTTATGTACCTTTTTCTTATTCCTTCGCCGGTCAGTTGTACATCGTACCGGCAGAGAAAGTACAGCCGCTCAAAATGAAAGCCAGCGATGCCATGAAATTCGCCGTTTCTGGTGGGGTAAGTCAGCTTTAATAAAAAAGCCTCCCGAATTTTGGGAGGCTTTTTTGTTTTATTTCTCTTTCGAAACAGCAATCCGATAGAGGATATAGCCCATTAATACAAAAAATCCGAATCCGAGTAATTGATACCCTGCTGATCCCAGTGCATGTTCAATAGCGGGTTCCATGTTTAAATTACCTACCGGGATGGCCGTAGATTGGAAAGCCATCAAAAAAGCATAGATCACACCCATTAATGCACCCCCAGCCACCAAACCCGTGGCAAATAAACTGCCTTTGCCCAATTCTTCCTCTTCAGCAGATTTTTTTACATCCTTTGTTTTCCAGTCTACCAGGCCTTTAATGGCACCACCCGCAAAAATTGGCAGGGTAGTAGAGAGCGGTAAATATGCACCCACCGCAAAAGAAAGCGATTTGACACCGCACAATTCCATGGTAATGGCCAAAAATACGCCCACCAGCACAAATTGCCAGTCGAGGTTGAACGATAACAAACCTTTAATTAAGGTAGCCATCAAGGTGCCCTGAGGGGCGGGATACAAATCGGTGCCAATGGCATGCTGTATTCCCTGAGCGGCCATTTCCGGTGTAGGACGATCCAATATCGACAAGGTTAGGCCAATTACCACCGCAGAAACTACCGCACCTACAAACAAGGCCAATTGTTGGTACTTTGGTGTGGCACCTACGATATATCCCGTTTTCAGATCTTGGGAAGTGGCACCCGCATTGGCTGCCGCAATACAGATCATACTGCCCACCACCAAAGCCATCGGTTCAAACAACTTTCCGGTCCAGCCCACGCTGATGAACACCAAACAAGTACCCATCAGGGTAGCAATGGTCATTCCGGAAATGGGGTTGGAAGAAGAACCAATTAATCCCACAATACGGCTCGAAACCGTCACGAAGAAGAAACCAAAGATCACCACCAGTACACCGATCAGTAATTTATTGATCAAAGAATCACCCGGAATTTGTGGCAATACAGCCATCAGAACGATGAGCGCTAAACTTCCCCATAAAACAGTCGTAAAGGAAAGGTCGCGATCGGTACGTTTCACTTCTACCGTTTTACCATCCTTATTTCTGATGGAGGCCAGGCTCGATTTAAACGAAGAAATAATGGTCGGGATGGTTTTGATCAGCGTAATGAAACCACCGGCAGCCACCGCACCCGCACCAATTTGTCGCACATAAGCACGGTACACTGCCGATGCCGTATCGGCAAAACTATGTGTTGCCGGATCCCAGCCACCAGGTCCTCCCGGAGTTAAAAGATCTTTCAGATAACCGAGCTTAACCAGCTGTAAAGCAATTGTATCGCCTGGAACAATGGAGGCCAGTAAGGGAATCAAGCCCAACCAGGCCAAAACACCGCCAGCTACCAATACGCCGGCAATTTTCGGACCGATGATATAACCAACCCCCATATATTCAGGGGTAATTTCTCCATTAACTGTAGCCGAAGGGAAGAACTTATTGCTTTGCTCTGTCGCCCATTTAGGCGTTTCAGCGATCACATGGAAAACCTTTTGCAGGATGGCATACAAGAAGGCAAAGCCCAATCCCTGATAAGCCGTTTTCGCAAAATCACCGCCTTTTTCACCGGCAATCAGCACCGAGGCACAAGCGGTACCTTCTGGATAAGGCAGGTTGTCGTGCTCATCCACAATCAGCGATTTACGCAGGGGTACCATCATCAACGTTCCCAATATGCCACCCAATGCGGCCAGGAAGAAGATCGGCCAGTAAGAAAAGAAACTTTCGCCCTGGCTGCCTGCCGATAGGAATAAGAATCCCGGGAGGGTAAATACCACCCCTGCAGCAATAGATTCGCCTGCAGAACCGGTGGTCTGGATGATATTGTTCTCCAGAATGGTGGTCTTGAAAAATTTACGACCAATGGATATGGCCAAAACAGCGATAGGAATGGAGGCCGATACGGTTAAGCCCGCTTTTAAGGCCAAATAAACGGTAGCCGCTCCGAAAATAACGCCGAATAAGGCGCCCAAAAGGATAGATTTTACGGTAAACTCGGCTACCTGACTATCGGCCGATACATAGGGTTTGAATTCTTTTTTTGACATGGTTATTGCTTTGTAATTACTAAAGATAAAATAAGGCTTTATTTACCGTAGCTAAATTTTATCCACACTAGCTTCCACCCCAGAATTTATTGGCTTATGATTGTGCTTTCCTGAAAATTTTCACACCTTTGTGCCGGGCAAGTCTTTTACGACCAGCTCCCTCTGAACTCCCCCAGGGTGGGAACACAGCAAGGGTAGGAGGTTGTAGCGGTGCGATAGAAGGTGCTTGCCCATTTTTTTCTTTTCGAAATATGAAATTTTTTATCGACACAGCGAACCTCGCTCAAATTAAAGAAGCCCAAGACTTAGGCATTTTAGACGGCGTAACCACCAATCCCAGCCTGATGGCTAAAGAAGGGATCTCAGGCGATGCCAATGTGATTGCGCATTACAAAGCCATTTGCGACATTGTGGATGGTGACGTGAGCGCCGAGGTGATCGCTACCGATTTCGATAACATGGTGAAGGAAGGAGAGGCCTTAGCTGCCCTCAATCCCAAAATCGTGGTGAAAGTACCGATGATCAAAGACGGCGTAAAAGCCATCAAATACTTCTCTTCAAAAGGAATCAAAACCAACTGTACCTTAGTATTTTCATCAGGACAAGCGCTATTGGCTGCCAAAGCTGGTGCCACCTATGTTTCTCCATTTGTAGGCCGTTTAGATGATATCTCTACCGATGGCTTGGCTTTGATCGAAGATATCCGTTTGATTTACGATAACTACGGTTACGAAACCCAGATTTTGGCCGCTTCTGTACGTCACCCGATGCACATCATCGAATGTGCCAAAATGGGTGCCGATGTGATGACTGGACCTTTATCGGCGATTCTGGCTTTATTGAAGCATCCTTTAACCGACAGCGGACTGGCCCAATTCTTGGCCGACCACGCCAAGGCAGCGGGTAAATAATTGCTATTTATTTTTTGGGGATAGGTTTAGTTTAGCGAAGAAATCCCACATAACAATCCCTGCTGAAACCACCACGTTAAAAGAGTGTTTGGTGCCAAATTGTGGAATTTCGATGCAGGCATCAATCTCTTGCATCACCGTTTCGTTTACGCCGTTTACCTCATTTCCGAAGATCAGTGCATACTTTTTACCCGCTTGAGGTACAAACTCATGCAAAGACATGCTTTCACTGGCCTGTTCAATGGCAATGATCTGGTAGCCTCGCTTTTTTAGTTCAAAAATGGCATCCAGAGTGCTGGGAAAATAGGTCCAGTCCACCGATTGCGTAGCGCCTAAAGCCGTTTTCTCAATCTCACGGTGGGGTGGCTGACCGGTAATGCCGCATAAATAAATGGCCTCCACGGCAAAACCATCCGAAGTGCGGAAGATAGAACCCACATTGTGCATGCTGCGTACTTCATCCAAAACCACCACCACGGGTAGTTTTTCTTGTTCTTTAAATTCTTCCACGCTCACGCGATTCAATTCTTCCAGTTTCAGTTTGGCCATGCACAAAAATAAACAAGCCTCAGATTAATGTAACAATTATTCAGAATTTTAAATCTCGATGAATTTATTAATAGATTTAGCCTAATTAATACACAAAATGGAAGCCAGATCAATTCCTATTTTAATACATCAGGAGCAGCAGGTTTACCTCATTAGGTTGACCAATGCTACCGGTATGCAAGTAGAATTGAGTAATTATGGAGGATTGATCAAATCGCTGGTGGTTCCGGATAAAAATGGACAACCGACTGATGTGGTCCTCGGTTTTGATAACCTTTCCGATTACTTTTCTGAGACCTATTTAGCTGCCTATCCCTATATGGGCACCATCGTGGGCCGTTGTGCCAACCGTATTGGTCATGCGCAATTTGACTTGGATGGTAAAACGTTTAAGGTTTCGGCCAATACCCCGCCACATCAGTTGCATGGGGGCCTGGAAGGCTTCGATAAAAAGGTATGGACCATTAAAAGCTTGACCAAAACACCCGAACCCGAACTGGTTTTAACTTATTTGAGTCCGGATGGGGATGAAGGTTTTCCGGGAAATCTCGAACTGGAACTTAAGTTTATGCTGACTGCCGATAACGAACTGAAAACCGAATTTAGCGCCCGAACTGATCAGCCTACCCCGGTTGACCTGACCCACCACGGCTATTTTAACCTGAATGGAGATGGAAGCAGCATCCTCGAACATGAATTAAGCATCGATGCAGACCATTATCTCGGTCAATACCCCGATATGCTTACCAATGGAGCGCTCCTTCCGGTAAAACAAACCGATAAAGATTTCATCAGTAGCAGGAAGGTTAAACCTGCCAGTGATTTCAACGGATACGATCAGGCATTTGTCCTCAATCAACCGGATATTTCACATCGTTCGGCAATTCTTTATTCAGCCAAAACAGGCATTCGGATGGAGCTCTACACCAACCAACCGGCCATTCAGTGCTACACCGCTCAGCACCTAGGGCCGCTAAAAGGCAAACGAAACCAAACCTATCGGGCATTTTCCGGTCTGTGTTTAGAAACTCAGGTACATCCCAATGCCGTCAATACGCCTCATTTTCCTTCGGTGATTTTGCGTCCTGGGGAGCATTATTTGCACGCTACTACTTATAAATTCTCCACTTAGTAAATTCTTTCCACAAAGCGGTCAGGTTTTGCCCGATTTAGTATTTTTACGATTCTCAAAACGAAATTTTGGCAAAAGTCGCAACCAAAGAAACCCCATTAATGCAGCAATACAATGCCATCAAGGCAAAGTATCCTGGTGCCTTATTGTTGTTTAGGGTAGGCGACTTTTACGAAACCTTCGGACAGGATGCCGTGAAGGCGGCTAATATCCTCGGCATTGTGCTCACCAAAAGGGCCAACGGAGCCGCATCGCATATTGAACTGGCCGGATTTCCGCACCATTCTTTGGAGACTTATCTGCCTAAACTGGTACGTGCCGGGCAGCGGGTGGCCATTTGCGATCAGCTGGAGGATCCCAAAACCGTGAAAACCATCGTGAAACGTGGTGTAACCGAATTGGTCACACCCGGAGTAGCCACCAACGACAACATTTTAAATCAGAAATCGAACAACTACCTGGCTTCCATCTACGAAGAGAAAAACCAATACGGCATTTCCTTTTTAGATATTTCTACCGGCGAATTTCTCGTGGCACAGGGCAATGCAGGCTATATCGATAAACTACTACAAAGCTTCAAGCCGAGTGAAGTGATCTTTCCGAGGGCGAAGAACAAGGAATTCACCGAAACCTTCGGCGACCGCTATTATACCTACGGACTCGAAGATTGGCCATACACCAGCGATTTTGCAAACGAAACCCTGCAGAAGCACTTCGAAGTCAGTTCCATGAAAGGGTTCGGCATCGATCGCATGGGATTGGCTATTATCGCGGCAGGTGTGGCACTTCATTACCTCAATGAGACCGAACACCGCAATCTAGGGCACATCTCTGGCATTTCACGCATTGAGGAAGACCGCTATTTATGGCTCGACCGCTTTACCATCCGTAACCTCGAACTCATTGGTTCAGCCAATGAAAATGCCATCACCCTGGTCGATGTGCTGGATCATACACTCACCCCAATGGGCGCCCGTTTGTTGCGCCGCTGGATCGTGATGCCGCTCAAGGACAAACAACCCATTGAAGACCGCCTGAATGTGGTAGATTACCTCATCCAGTCGGAAGCATTGCGGGAGCAATTGGAAGAGCAGCTCCACCAGATCGGTGATCTGGAGCGACTCATTTCTAAAATTGGCCTTCAAAGAGCCAATCCACGCGAAATTATACAACTGAAGCGGGCCCTGATCGCTACCGCTGAGATCAAAAGCCTTTGCGAAAAGGCCGAAAGTCCGGCTTTACAGGTCATTGCCGAACAACTGAATCCCTGCCTGTTGATGCGGGAGCGCATCGATAAGGAATTACAGGCCGACCCGCCGGTGCAATTAATCAAAGGTTCGGTCATTGCGGAGGGGGTGAATGAAGAACTGGACCGTTTGCGTAAAATCGCCTTCGGCGGAAAAGATTACCTCATCGAACTGCAAAAACGGGAAGCCGAAGCTACGGGCATTCCATCCCTTAAAATAGCCTTCAATAATGTATTTGGCTATTATTTGGAAGTAACGCATACCCATAAGGATAAAGTGCCCGAGACCTGGCTGCGCAAACAGACCCTGGTGAATGCTGAGCGCTACATTACCCCCGAATTAAAAGAATACGAAGAGCAGATTTTGGGAGCAGAGGAGAAGATCCTGGCCCTCGAAACGCAATTGTACAATCAGTTGCTCTTTGCGCTGGCCGAATACATCAAGCCCATCCAGTTGAATGCCCAATTACTGGCCCAGCTCGATGTATTGCTCAATTTCGCGAACATCGCTATCAAAAACTATTATGTCCGTCCGCAGATTGATACCGACCATATTTTAGACATCAAAGGCGGACGCCATCCGGTGATAGAAAAGAATTTGCCCACCGGCGAAGCTTACATCACCAACGATGTGTACCTCGACAATCAGTCGCAGCAAATCATCATCATTACCGGGCCCAATATGGCGGGTAAATCTGCCTTGCTGCGTCAAACCGGATTGATCGTGCTGATGGCCCAGATGGGCTGTTTCGTTCCTGCCAAGGAAGCACAGGTGGGTTTGGTCGATAAGATCTTTACCCGGGTAGGCGCTTCTGATAATTTGTCTTCCGGTGAATCGACTTTCATGGTGGAGATGAACGAAACGGCCAGCATCATGAACAATTTATCAGACCGCAGTCTGATCTTATTGGATGAAATTGGCCGTGGTACCAGCACCTACGATGGTATTTCCATCGCCTGGGCCATTGCCGAGTTCCTGCACAACCACCCATCCGCAAAAGCGAAAACTTTATTTGCCACCCATTACCACGAGCTCAATGAACTGACTAATTCCTTCCCTCGGATCAAGAATTACAATGTTTCGGTGAAGGAAGTTGGCAATAAGGTCATTTTCCTCCGTAAGCTGGTGCCAGGCGGTTCTGAACATAGTTTTGGTATCCATGTAGCCAAAATGGCGGGTATGCCGCCTAAACTGGTAGGTCGTGCCAACGAGATCTTAAAACGACTGGAGCAGGAGCGTACCGGCGGCGAGCACATCAAGGAAAGCATCAAGAAAGTACAACAGCAAGCCTATCAGCTGCAAATGTTCTCTATTGAAGATCCCATTTTGGTGGAAATTCGCGACATGCTCCAAAACCTCGATGTGAATACCCTGACCCCTGTAGAGGCCTTAATGAAACTGGATGAGATACAGCGCATCCTTAAACAATAAATTATGAAACTGAACTTAAAGCGCCCGCTGGCCTTTTTCGATATCGAAAGCACCGGCATCAATGTCTCTTCCGACCGGATTGTAGAAATTTCAATTTTAAAGGCCATGCCCGATGGTACCGAACAGGTAAAAACCCTGCGCATCAATCCCGAAATGCCCATACCGCTGGAGGCTTCGCTGGTGCATGGTATTTATGATGAAGATGTGGCCCACGAACCCACTTTCAAACAGGTAGGCGAGGAGCTGTCCCGTTTCCTCGACGATTGCGACCTGGCGGGATACAATTCCAATAAATTTGATATCCCGATGCTGGTAGAAGAATTTCTCCGTGCCGGCGTCGATTTTGAGGTCGATAACCGTCATTTTGTAGACGTGCAAAACATTTTCCACCAGATGGAACAGCGTACGCTCAAAGCTGCTTACCAGTTTTATTGTGGCAAAACGCTCGAAAATGCCCACTCTGCCGAAGCCGATATCCGGGCTACCTATGAAGTACTTCTGGCACAGGTGGAACGCTACGAGAACAAGGAATGGGAAGATCGCCGGGGCAATAAAAGCAAACCCGTACAGAACGATGTGCCGGCCTTGCATGCCTTCACCAGCCAAAACAAATGGGCCGATTTGGCGGGAAGATTGGTGTATGACGATAAGGGCAATGAAATATTCAACTTTGGCAAACATAAAGGCCGAACCTGCGTGGAGGTGTTCAAAACCGAGCCCAGTTATTATGCTTGGATGATGCAAGGAGATTTTGCCCTCACCACCAAAAAGAAACTCTCGCAGATCTGGGACCGATTTCAACAGCAAAAAAATGCGGTGGGCGAGCAATCTAAACTCGATTTGGGCGCAGCAAAACCCGAAAAGCCCATCGATAACGACATGCTGAATAAACTCCAGAAGAAATTTGGGAAAGAGTAGGGTTTAGTATTGAGTATTAAGTAGTGAGTAGTGAGTATGGAGATTCCTCCTTAGCTGTTTGTCATCCTGAGCTTGTCGAAGGATCCGAACTGCTAACTGAGGACTCCAAACTTTTTAGCCGACTCCTTGATTCCATCCTCGAAATGACGTTAAGATTTGTAACAAGCCCGTGATAAAATAACACCCTTATTGTTTAAGTCGCAGATAATCCCGAATTTCAAACCACACCAATAATCAACCTTACACAATGAAAAAAATACTTACCAGCGTTTTTTTAATCAATATCGCCTTAGCCGCATGGGCACAGCAGATCGATTTTAGTCTGCTCAAGGCTATGAAACCAAGAAATATCGGGCCCGGAAGCATGAGCGGACGCGTAACGGCCATTGCACCCGTAGAAGCCAATCCCGATATCTTTTACATCGGTGCCGCATCAGGAGGTGTATGGAAAACCGAAAACGGAGGTACCACCTGGAAAAGCATTTTCGATGCCAACCCAACCGTTAATATTGGTGCCATAGCCGTACAACAAAACAATCCCAATATCATTTGGGTAGGTACCGGTGAGGGTAACCCCCGTAATTCCATTAACCTGGGGCAAGGTATCTATAAAAGCTTAGATGGCGGAAGAACCTGGAAATTGATGGGACTGGAGAAAACCATCACCATCCACCGTATTTTGATCGATCCCCAGCACCCCAATACCATTTATGTAGGTGCCATGGGTAATCCATTTGCCGAACACAGCGAACGTGGCGTATACAAAACCACCGACGGCGGCGAAACCTGGACCAAAATACTCTATACCAATGCCTCATCAGGTGTAGGCGACATGGTGATGGACCCTACCAACCCAAATAAGCTATTTGTGAATATGTGGCAAATGCGCCGTACCGCTTACGATTTCAAATCAGGCGGTCCCGGTTCGGGCTTTTACATGACTTTGGATGGCGGGAAAAACTGGACCAAACTCGATAAAAACAACGGCATCCCAGATGGCGACCTGGGCCGTATCGGTATCGCCATTGCACCCAGCCAACCAGACAGGGTATATGCCATGATTGAATCATCTAAAAATGCATTGTACCGTTCTGATGATGGTGGCTACCATTGGGAAATGGTGAATAACGACCCCCAATTCACCAATAACCGTCCTTTCTATTTTCAGGACATCGCGGTAGACCCGCAGAACGAAAATCGTTTGTATAATATTTACCAGATGATCGCAATGAGCGAAGATGGCGGTAAATCTTTTGAGGTGATCATTCCTTATTCAGGCGTACACCCCGATCACCATGCCTGGTGGATCCATCCTAAAGATCCATCTTTCATCATTGATGGAAACGACGGCGGTATTGCCATTTCTCGCGACCGCGGAAAAAAATGGACCTATATAGAATCACTGCCATTAGGTCAATTCTATCACATCAATGTAGATAACGAAATGCCATATAATGTATATGGCGGTCTGCAAGACAATGGCTCCTGGACCGGACCTGCTTACATCTGGCGTGATGCCGGTATCCGCAATGCCTACTGGCAAACAGTTTTAGGTGGCGATGGATTTGATGTAATCCCCGATCCGGATGATAGCCGTTATGGCTATGCCATGTCGCAAGGAGGCGCTCTGGCCCGCTACGATAAACAAAGCGGCTTTACTTACAGCCTGCGTCCACCTGCCCCAGATTTGAAAACCCGTTTACGTTTCAACTGGAACGCCGCATTTGCACAAGATCCTACCAATAACAATACCATTTACTATGGCAGCCAGTTTGTGCACAAGAGCACCAATAAGGGCATCAGCTGGGATATCATTTCACCAGACCTTACCCTTAATAACCCTGAGCAGCAAAAGCAGGAACAAAGCGGTGGTTTGACTATTGACATTACCGCTGCCGAAAACCACAATACCATTTTGACCATTGCCCCCAGCAAAATCAACAACCAGGTGCTTTGGGTAGGTACCGACGATGGCAATGTGCAGTTGAGCCGCGATGGCGGTAAAACCTGGACCAACCTCACCTCAAACATCAAAGGTTTGCCAAAAGAAAGCTGGATTCCGCAAATTCAGGCTTCACGCTATAATGCTGCCGAAGCTTGGGTAGTGGCCAATAATTACCGTCAGGGCGACTTTTCCCCCTACATTTACCGCACCAAAGACTTCGGTAAAACCTGGGAGCGGGTAGTAGACGATAAAAAAGTAAAAGGCTATGCTCTTTGCGTATTGCAAGATCCGGTACAACCTAAACTGGTATTTGCAGGAACCGAAAACGGACTTTGGATTAGTATCGATGAAGGTAAGACCTTTACCCAATTCAAAAACGATTATCCATCCGTTTCTACCATGGATCTGGCCTTGCAAGAGAGAGAAGCCGACCTGGCCATTGCCACCTTCGGTCGTGGTATCTGGATTTTAGACGACATCAAACCATTGCGGAAATTAGCAGCCGAAGGAATAAAAGACCACATGCTTTTTGAACCAGCAGTGGCAGTTGATGTACAAGGTAGATTAAAAGCCATCGGAATAGAGTTTGCTGCCGATGCCACTTACGAAGCCCCTAATCGTGCTTCAGGTTCGGCTCGTATTCCATTCTTGGTAAAAACGCCTGCTAAAGCTGCTGATAAAAAAGACAGCAAAACCAAAACTGCTACGGATAGTTTGATCACCCGCATCTATACCCTAGATGGTAAATTGATCCGCACCCTTACTCAAACACAGGTAGATACCGGTTTGAACTTTATTGAGTGGGGCTTAGAGGAAAAAGGAATCCGTTATCCGGGTAGTCCAAAACCAAAAAACAAATCTGATGAACGTGGTGGGTTAACCGCATTTCCGGGTACCTACAAAGCGGTGGTACAATACGGTAGTTTCAAAGATTCTGTAAATGTTGCTTTCTTAGCCGATCCACGAGTTCCTTTCTCAGCAGAAATTTATGCCGAAAAGCGCAAACACATCGATCGTATTGCCATCAGCGTGCAGAAACTCACCGAAGCCATGGATCGCCTCGACGAAAGCAATGAAATTGCTGCCCGTATCAGCGCTGGCTTAAACGGTTTAGAAAATGCTCAAGCCAAAGACTTGATCAAGCAAGCCAAAGCTCAGCAAGACAGCATCAAGAAGATCAAGGAAGTATTACAAGGTAAACGCCTGGATAAACAAGGCTATGGCCGACCTTACCAGCTCACCGCAACCGGAAAGCTCAATGAGGCACAAGGCAGCATCCTTAACAAGCCAAGCAAGCCTGGTGTACAGGAAATCAAGCTGATTGAACAGGCCGAGCAGCTCACCAAAGAATTCATCGACAAAGTGAATGCTTATTTCGAGAAAGAATGGCCTGCCTTCCGCAAAAAAGCAGAAGAAATCAAGGTGAACCCTTTTAAAGACTATCAACCCATTAACTAAACAAAAAAGCCCCGAGGATACCCTCGGGGCTTTTTTAATGAATCATAGAAAGTTCAAAGACCTGATAAAAGAGCGCAAAAGCTTATTTAAATAGCGCAAAGTAAAGATTAGAGAGCGCAATCACACATTAAATGAGCGCATATACATCATCAAAGAGCGCAACCCTATTTTTAAAAAGCGCAGAGGTTCAATGTAAGAGCGCAATTGTTCTTTCAGAAAGTTTAAATGTTCAATTAAAGAGCGCAATTGCATAAATAAAGAGCGCATAAGAGTTCATAAATAGCGCAGAAGTATTGGTAAAGAATCCCTAGTCTAACTCAGGACTTAGACCCCACCTGCTACAATTCCATCTTCATCATGATATCCATTTCCAGTTCTTCACCAAACTGGAACTGATGTTCACCAAACACTATAAAGCCGTTCTTTTCGTAAAATCGGATAGCCCTTGGGTTTTCTTCCCAAACACCCAGCCAAATAAAGTCTACCCCTTGTTCCAAGGCACAAGTAATGGCGGTATCCATTAACATTTTGCCTGCTGCTTTGCCATGATAGGCTGCCAAAACATAAATTCGCTGGAGTTCCATTGTGTTTTGATCCTGCAGTTCATGTTGCGCAGCCCCGGTATTAATTTTTAAATACCCAATTACTTTTCCCTCTAATTCGGCAAAGTAAAAAGCAGAATGAGGGTTCATTAATTCAGCCCTCAGTTGTTCTTCAGAAAAGGCCTCTTTTAGGTATTTCTCCATGTTCTCAGGCTTGCTGCTCGGTGCAAAAGTTTCAAAGAAAGTTTCCTTGCCAATTTGCTGTAAGGCTAACAAGTCATCCTGGTCTATTTTTCTGATGCTAATCTCCATAATGATCTATTATCTCAATACTATGTAGCAAGTACTATGAACATTACTATCCATTCAAAAAGCCAATATTCCGTTTCAAACCCGCAAACTTGGTACGTTTAACTGCCGATTTAGGGAAAACCTTTTGGAAAACTTCTTCCGTAATTTCTTCCCAATCTTTTTTGTTCATACCGAGTAGGTCAGGATTAGGCTTAAATGCGCTTTCTTGATGAGGGATAGAAAAGCGATTCCAGGGGCAAACCTGTTGGCATACATCACATCCGTACATCCAGTTGTCCATTTTGCCCTGAAATTCAGCAGGGATTTCATTTTTTAATTCTATGGTCAGGTAAGAAATGCAGCGGCTGCCATCTACCAGATAAGGTGCCACAATGGCTTCGGTAGGGCAGGCATCGATGCAGCGGGTGCAGGAGCCGCAATGATCGGTTTGCATTGGCAGATCATAAGCCAGTTCCACATCCACGATCAATTCTGCTAAGAAAAAATAGGAACCTTTTTGTTTGCTGATCAGGTTGGTATGCTTACCTATCCAGCCCAATCCGGCTTTTTGTGCCCATGCTTTATCGAGTACCGGTGCCGAATCTACAAAAGCCCGGCCATTGACCTCGCCAATTACTTCACGCAGTCGCTCCAGTAAAATCTTCAGTTTGGCCTTGATCACCGAATGGTAATCTTCGCCTAAGGCATACATCGAAATTTTGGGCGCTTCCGGATCGCTCTGCTGTGCTTCGGTATAATAATTCAATCCCAAACTGATCACTGATTTGGCGCCATCCACTAGTAAACGGGGATCCAATCGCTTATCAAAATGATTTTCCATATAAGCCATCTCCCCATGATGGCCTGCTTTTAACCAGTTTTCGAGTTTTGGGGCTTCCGCTTCCAGAAATCCGGCAGGGGCAATGCCACAGAATAGAAAACCCTGCTCTTTGGCAAGATCTTTAATCAATCGGCTGTATGTTTCCTTTGGCCTGAGCATGATTTGCTCTTAAAACAAAGAAGGGTGGCTGCCGGGTTTGGTTTTACGGAGATGCTGATAGGCCAGTTCGGTACATTCGCGACCGCGGGAAGTACGCATCAGGTAGCCTTCCTGAATCAGGAAAGGTTCGTACACCTCTTCAATGGTACCTTCATCTTCGCCAACAGCAGTGGCAATAGTTTTTAAGCCTACCGGTCCGCCTTTAAACTTATCAATGATGGTGCTCAATATCTTGTTGTCCATTTCATCCAGCCCGTGTTCATCAACGTTTAAGGCATGCAGCGCAATCTGTGCGATGCCCACATCAATATTGCCATCGCCTTTGATCTGGGCGAAATCGCGGGTACGGCGAAGCAGTGCATTGGCAATACGCGGAGTGCCGCGGCTACGGCGGGCAATTTCAAAAGCGCCTTCATCGCTGATGGGAGTTTTTAAGATCGATGCCGAGCGCAATACAATAGTGGTGAGCAATTTGGCGTCGTAATATTCCAAACGGGAATTGATACCGAAACGTGCTCTTAAAGGAGCCGTCAGCAAGCCTGAGCGGGTAGTGGCACCCACCAGGGTAAAGGGGTTTAAAGAAATTTGTACCGAACGGGCATTGGGGCCGGTTTCGAGCATGATATCAATTTTGAAATCCTCCATGGCCGAATACAAGTATTCTTCTACCAAAGGACTCAAACGATGAATTTCATCAATAAACAGGATGTCGCCTTCTTCCAAATTGGTAAGCAAACCCGCCAGGTCTCCGGGTTTATCCAGTACGGGGCCTGAGGTGATCTTGATGCCTACCCCCATTTCGTTGGCAATGATGTGCGAGAGGGTAGTTTTACCTAAGCCTGGAGGGCCATGGAGCAATACGTGGTCTAAAGCTTCGTTACGCTGTTTAGCGGCCTGAACGAAAATACGCAGGTTCTCCAGCAGCTTGTGCTGCCCGGTAAAGTCTTCAAAAGCCTGCGGGCGCAATACTTTTTCAATATCACGTTCAGCGGGACTCAGATGCTCCGGATTCGGATCCAGGTTTTCATTCAACATCTTGCTAAAATACGAAAACTTGGCTTTCGACGTTTTGTCTATAAAACATTCCTTATGAAAACATCAATTTATTTTATTGCCGCCTTATTGATTTTGTTTTCTTCTTGTAAGAAAGATCATGTCTTTAACTATCCTAAAGATGGCTTAATGTCCTATTTCACGTTTGATAATAACCTCTCAGATAAACAGGCGTATACCAATGATGGTACCAAAACAGGGCTACCAACCTATGTCTCTGGAAAATCAGGTAAAGCAATTTATTTCAATGGAGTGGATCAGGGGCTTACATTTATTCCAAAATCGGCGGTAGCAGGTACAGCCATTAGTATAGCTTGTTGGATTAAACCCGAAGAGCCCAATATTAATTCCAAACCTCCTTTATATATGGCGGGAAACAATGGAGAAAATTTGCTCATGACAGCAGGAAATACGAATATGGGTTTTGTGATTGCTAATCCATTGGTCGCAAATATTAACACAAACATCAGCTCTACTGGCTGGACTCATTTTGTTGTAACTTACGGGAATAGCTTTCTGAAAATTTATGTAAATGGTATCCTCAAGCAAACTTTAAATCATGCAGGTACCTTCTCTGGTTTGACACAAGGAATGAACCTCGGATTTCACAACAGTACCTATTGGAAAGGCAGCATCGATGAGCTATTCATTTATAATAGGGTGTTGAGCGAAGCTGAAATCAATACACTCTATAAAATGTGATCAGTGATTCTTTGCATTCGGATATTTCCTAAACCAAGAGCAAACTTTCATCTGGATGACACCCAAGAAAGCTTCCCGGAAAATTCGGGGACTCATTTTGGAGGTGCCTTCTGTGCGGTCGGTAAAGATGATGGGAATTTCTACTACATTAAAGCCATGTTGAATGGCCGTGAATTTCATCTCGATCTGGAAGGCATAGCCTACAAAACGAATTTTATTCAGTTGGATGGTTTTTAAAACAATGCTGCGGTAGCATTTGAAACCTGCCGTGGCATCTTGGATGTGGATGCCGGTAATGAGGCGCACATACACCGAGGCAAAATACGACATCAGCACCCGGCCCATCGGCCAGTTCACCACATTTACACCTTTGATATAGCGGGAACCAATGGCCATATCGGCACCCTGTAAGCAGGCTTCACGTAAGCGGGGTAGGTCTTCGGGATTGTGCGAAAAATCAGCGTCCATCTCGAAAATAAAATCATAATGGTGTTTTAAGGCCCATTTGAAGCCATGGATATAAGCTGTACCTAATCCTTGTTTACCCTTACGCTGTTCCAGGTGTAATTGCTCCGGAAATTCCTGCTGCAAATGCTGCACAATTTCGGCGGTGCCATCAGGAGAACCATCGTCCACGATCAACACATGGAAAGGAATATCTAACGAAAAAACCTTCCGGATGATCTTTTCGATGTTTTCCTTTTCGTTGTAGGTAGGGATGATGACGAGACTGTCTGAACTCACGGGTGTAAAATATCTTCAAAAATAGTTTTTAAAATCAGATAACAAAAAAACCCCTGAGCATTGCTTCAGGGGTTTTCGATAAAAATTAGATCGACCTATTGCACACCATGCATCATTTTTTGCAGGTAGCGGGTCAATACAAACAGAATGAGCGAAGCTATACCAGCCATGCCAACAAACAACATGAAAAATTCATACAGTCCAGTTATTTGGTAGCCTAAAAAGTTAGGTGTTCGTCCAGCCTCAGGATAAAGGGCACTTAGTACACCGGCAAATTTATTAGCGGCGGCATTGGCCAGGAACCAAACAGCCATTAATAAGGAGGCAAAGCGGAAGGGTGCCAATTTGTTAACCAATGATAAGCCAATAGGTGATAGGCATAATTCTCCCAAGGTATGGAAGGCATACATACTGATGAGCCACATCATGCTTACTTTAACGCCCGGCTGCACACCTTTAACGCCATAGGCAATTATAAGGTAGCCCACTGCCAGTAAGAATAAACCCAATGCCATTTTGGTAGGTGAACCAGGTTCAGCATTTCGGTTGCCCAGCTTGATCCAAACCCAGGCAAGTATCGGAGCGAACGTGATCACGAATATGGAGTTAAGCGATTGAAAAATACTGGCAGGAACTGTTAAGAAACCTAAATCGCGTTGCGTTTGCTCAGAAGCAAAGAAAGTTAGTGAAGCACCGGCCTGTTCAAATGCACTCCAGAAAAAGATCACAAAGAAGGAAACGATGAAGATCACAGAAATTCTTTGTTTCTCGATGCTGGATAAGCCTTTGTCAGAGATGATCATGAATCCAATGCCTAATACTGAAAAAATGAGTAAATAGGAGAGGATACCAAATTGAGCATCGGCATATAATAAACCTATTACCGATAACGCAAATGCAAACAGAGCACCATAGACCAGTATTTGTGATGTTTTAACTTCCTTTTTTCCTTCTGGTACCAAGCCTAAGATTTTACCTTCCGGATCCACAAGATACTTGTCTTTCAACTGTTTGAAGATCCATACACTCAATAACATTCCGATCCCGGCTGCAAGGAAGCCCCAGCGGAAATCTGCAGGATTACCGGTATCGCCCACTAGCCCGCAAACAATCGGTCCTAAGGCTCCACCCATGTTAATACCCATATAAAATATGGTATAAGCAGCATCTACTCGTTTATCTCCGGCACCATATAATTGACCTACCATGGAGGAGATATTGGGTTTGAAGAAACCATTTCCGGCAATTAGGAAGCCCAATCCTGCAAAGAATAATGCGGTGGATAATTCCGGGGAACTTTGATAAGTACTGCCGCAAAAGAAAAGGATAAATTGTCCTAAAGCCATCAATAAGCCACCAGTGATAATGGAACGCTGGTTCCCCCAATAGCGGTCGGCAATATAACCACCAACCAATGGGGTGAGGTATACCAGTCCGGTATAACTACCATAAAGGTTAGAAGCCAAAACTTTATCATAAAGAAGGGCTTTGGTCATGAACAAGATCAGGATGGCACGCATGCCATAATAACTGAAACGTTCCCACATTTCGGTGGCGAATAAAACATACAGGCCTTTCGGATGTCCCTGCTGTGCAGATGAGTTTTGTGTGCTCATGTTTTTTAAATTGGTTAAGCTGAATTATAAGTTGTTTAATATGAAATCAGTCATTTTGCGATATAACTGAAGGGTGGTATTGCCACCAGCAATCCCGTGATTTTTATTGGGATAATAGGCTTGTTCAAAATCTTTATTGGCTTGAATGAGTGCCTCGGAGAACATTACACTGTTTTGAAAATGAACATTATCATCGGCTGTACCGTGTATCAACAAGAATTTACCTTTCAGTTTATCGGCAAAGTTGATGGGAGAATTTTCATCGTATCCTTGAGCATTTTCTTGTGGGGTCCTTAAATAGCGCTCGGTATAAATGCTGTCATAATATCTCCAAGTGGTAACGGGAGCCACCGCGATGGCCATTTTGAATACATCTGCACCTTTGGTTATACACAGAGAAGACATGTAACCACCATAGCTCCATCCCCAAATACCAATGCGATTTCCATCCACATAAGGCTGTTTGGCAAACCAATTTGCGGCTTCTATTTGATCGATGGTTTCATATTTACCCAAATTCAGGTAGGTCATTTTCTTAAATTCTGCACCTCTGGCACCTGTTCCGCGGTTATCCACGCAGGCAACGATGTAGCCTTTTTGAGCCAGGTAGTTGAACCACATGTTGCGGCCGCTGCCCCAGCTGTCGGCTACGTTCTGGCTGCCCGGACCGCCATAGACATACATGAAAACAGGATATTTTTTGTTCGGGTCGAAATTGGCAGGTTTGATCATATATCCATTCAAACTTACACCCTCAGAAGTGGTGAAGCTGAAAAATTCAGTTGGGCTGAGCTGATATTCTGCAATGCGTGCCTTGGCCTTGGCATTGTCTTCCAGTACCCGGATCAGTTTGCCATCATTGCCATGCAGACTAACGAATAAAGGCGATTTGGAGTTGCTGTTGCTCAGGATATAATAACTAAAATCGCTACTAAAGCTGGCCGAGTTGGTGCCGCTAACAGTACTGATCTTACGTTTACCATTTCCATTTAAACCAATCACATATACATCACGCTGTGAAGGTGAGGGTTCAGTAGACTGGTAGTAAATCAAGCCTTTTTTCTGATCTATACCGTAAGTGTCGCTCACTTCCCAGTTACCTTTGGTGATCTGCTTTACTATTTTACCGTTCATATCATACAGGTAGATATGGTTAAAGCCATCACGCTCACTCACGTTAATGAACTGCTTGCCATTGGCCAGAAAGGTCAGCTGCTCTTTTTCAATATCAATGTAATACTTATCCTCTTCGCTCATCAATAAACGGGTTTTGCCGCTGGCTGCATCGGCTAGCAGGTAGTCCAGTTTGTTTTGGTGACGGTTCATGCGCAATACACAAAGGGTGTTCGCATCTTGGGTCCAACGTACACGAGGAATGTATTGATCTGTTTGATTTCCAATTTCAACTTCTTTACTTTCTTTATTTTCTAGCTGATAAATATGCATACTTACCACCGAGTTTTTTTCACCTGCTTTGGGGTATTTATAGCGATATTCGGCAGGGTAGAGGCCCTGAAAAAGCGTCATGGAAAATTCTGGTACAGCCGACTCATCAAACTTGTAATAAGCAATTTTTTTACCATCCGGGCTCCAGAAAAATGCCTGTGCAAATGAAAATTCTTCTTCATAAACCCAATCTGATTGGCCATTGATGATTTGGTTGTTCTTGCCGTCACGGGTAATTTGAGTTTCGCTACCAGTCAGCAGGTCTTTTATGAATAAATTATTGTCTCTCACGAATGCCACTTTAGTACCATCGGGAGAAAAGCTGGCGAATAATTGTTTGCCATTTTCAGACACCTGGCTAATCTTTTTGGTTTTAAGATCGAAAACAAAATAATTGGCCTTGAAAGATCTGCGATAAAGTGCCTCCTGGTCAACGGCAATCAATACTTTGGTTTCATCATCACTGAAATCGGTACTAACGGGCAAGGTATCTCCCTTAAAAATCAGATCACTTTCACGGTAAAGTACAGTGTTCAATTTACCATCACTAAAATTATTCTTTGCAACATATCTCAATTTGCTTTGCTCATCTGTTTCGATAGAGACATATGTTTTGCCATCTTGCATGGAGCGAAGTCCGCGAACACTCCTGGTACTGAATGTACCCTTTTTGAAGATATCCTCCAGGGTATATTCTTTTTTGGTTTGAGCAAATACAGCAGTGCTGATCAAAATGAATAATAGGGTGATTTTTTTCATTTGAGTTTTCTATTTTATACGATTAGTTCACTTCTTAGTTCAGAATTATTCCTCTCAAAAGAAGCATTCCAAAGTAAACAATATCTCAACTAAAACATAGTGATCTAATAAATTTTTAAATAAAAAACCCCAGCCTGATGGGGCCGGGGTCTATTTTATAGCAATGGGAGTTAGTTGAGTCGCTCAATGACAAGGGCGCTGGCACCACCGCCACCATTGCAAATTCCGGCTACGCCGATTTTCCCCATATTTTGTTGAAGTACATTAATTAAGGTTACCACGATGCGTGCTCCTGATGCACCCAGCGGATGTCCGATGGCCACCGCTCCTCCGTTTACATTCACTTTGTTCTCATCTAATTTCAATTCCCTATTATTGGCTAAGGAAACCACCGAAAATGCTTCATTAATTTCAAAGAAATCTACATCCTCAGTTTTCATTTTAGCTTTTGTCAAAGCAAGAGGAATGGCTTTAGAGGGGGAGGTAGTAAACCATTCTGGTGCTTGTTGAGCATCGGCATAAGCCAAAATTTTCGCTAATGGTTTAATGCCTAATTGATCGGCCTTCTCTTTGCTCATTAAAACCAATGCAGCTGCTCCATCGTTTAGGGTAGAAGCATTGGCAGCCGTTATAGTGCCTTCTTTTTTGAAAACCGGTTTAAGGCTTGGTATTTTATCGAATTTCACATTTTTCGCATCTTCATCTTCCGTAATATAGGAAACTTCACCTTTACGATCTTTGATCTCAACCGGGATGATTTCGTTCTCAAATTTACCTTCAGCCTGTGCTTTGTGCGCTCTTGTATACGACTCTATGGCATAAGCATCCTGATCTTCGCGGCTAATATTGCAGGTAGCGGCGCAAAGCTCTGCTGCACTACCCATGTGATAATTATTGTAAACATCCCATAAGCCGTCTTTTACTAAACCATCAATTAGCTCTCCATTACCCAAACGGTAACCATTTCTTGCTTTATCGAGGTAATATGGCACATTACTCATGCTTTCCATGCCACCAGCAACCACAATTTCATTTTCTCCCAAGGCGATACTCTGAGCAGCTAACATAATGGCCTTGGTACCCGATGCACAAACTTTATTTATGGTAGTAGCGGGTAGATCTGGCAATCCGGCAAATTTTGCAGCCTGCGTGGCGGGAGCCTGACCCAAATTGGCTGATAATACATTACCCATGTAAACTTCCTGAACCTGCTGAGGTTCGATGCCTGCTTTCTCCACTGCTGCCTTGATGGCAATAGCACCCAACTGTGAGGCTGAAAACGAAGATAAACTTCCTCCAAAGCTTCCGATGGGGGTTCTTACTGCAGCAACAATTACAACTTCTTTCATAGTTAATTGATCAAATTTAAGATGTACGCAATTTAGGTTTTTCGCCCAAAATGCCGAAACTGAAAAATAAGCTGAATGTCTTTTTTGTCGCCCCATATTGATTTTCAGTTCTAACATCAAGCCTTTACAATATTTCATTAAATTTGGTTTTATTCCTTAGGCCTTGGCAAAAAAAAAGAAACGCTTTCACGATCAAAATTCTGAAGATAGCCAGCTTTTCATCAAATATTTGATGATCCTGACTGCAATTCTCTTTATCTGTTTCATTCTGCCTAAACAGGCTCGTTTTAAATTCGAATACGAAAAAGGCAAAGTCTGGACCCAGTCTGATCTAATTTCACCATTTGAATTTGCCATACAAAAAACGCCCGAACAGCTTGAAAAAGATCAGCTGGAAGCGCTTAAAACAATCAAGCCGGTTTATAGACTAAATCCAGATATTGTGTTAGTGGCACTGAGAGCTTTTGATGCTGACTTCCAACA
>CANHCS010000012.1 GCA_947459195.1 Sphingobacteriaceae bacterium | reverse complement strand
TAGAACGAAGAGAAGGGGGAAATTTATTTGGGGACTTTCTTGATTTCAAGTGGACTCACTTGTTTGTACTCGGGGCTGCCATTGCCAAACACCGATTTTACATAATTTTTTACCAGTTGGGCAATATCTACCATGCCGGTTCCTTTGGCATACATCACTTTGTTGCGATTAATTCGGGTATTACTCCAAAGGGTGTAGACATCTATAACAGCTTTATTGGCAGCTTTGAGGGTTTCGAGGTAGCTGGATAAGGAAGTAGTTTGCAGTTCGGTTTCATTGGGCTGGTATTCGATCTGCCCCACCAGCAGTTCTATAAAAGCACTGAAACTGGCGCTGAGGTTATCATAACTCTGTTGAGAGGCTGAAATGCTTTTTGCTGGTTTGTTTCCCTCCGTTGGATCATCTGTAGGCTCGCTCACCTCGGCCGCTATATTTTTCTTTCGCCGGCCTTGAATTTTACGGTTGATGGTTTTGGCGCCCTCCAGGGTTTCGCTGCTACAGCCACTAGCGGCCAGCGCAGCCAACATTCTTTGCGATAAGGACCTGAGTGGAGCGAAGGCAATCATGCGTTCGTCTACCACCTTGTTAAAGGCCAGCTGTTTTTTCTTGGCCTCCTCATAGGCACTTTGGGCATCGACAGCCTGTGTTTGTAGGCTGCTCAATTGTAAGGCAAGTGCCGCCGGATTATAAGCACTGCCATAGCCTTCACAAAAGCTGATCAGGCTGTTAAAGTTGGCCAGGTTTTTGGCATGGCCGGTTTCATAAGTTTTGCTCATCATGTTTAATTTTAGGTTGAACAATAAAGATTTACACCTTAAAAAACTGCTGAACACAAAATTTATTGCAAGGCCCATCAAAATGGATGAAACAAGCCTAAAAGAGGAGGCTTTTTGGTAGGAGGGGAGCCATTTACAGCAATGCGCTACTGCCGAGCTGATTGTGCTAAAAACTCGTTGGGGGTAAGTCCGGTTTCGGCTTTAAAGGCGCTGTAAAAGTTAGAGCGGGAGGCAAAGCCCGATTCTCTGCCGATCCCATCAATGGAAAGCTCGTTAGAAGCGCCTTTTTGGAGTAATGCTTTGGCATGGGCCACTCGGAGCTGGGTTTTGAGGTCGGTGAATTTTGTTTTAATAATGGCATTGAAACAATAAGACACGTGGTGTTGAGGTACTTTGAGCGCCTGTGCCAAATCACTCAAGGAGAAGTTAGGGTGCAAGTAAGGTTTTTTCTTTTCCAGGTGCTTTAAAATTTGTTCGGCCAGCTCTTTAAAAGGATCTTCCTCAATTGCTGTTGCTTCTTCCGCTTGTTTTTCTTTTGATTTGAGGACTTTTTCATTCTTTTTGCCCCTGTTTGGTAGCGGCCTAGTGCGATTCACGGGCATCCCATATAACACTTCGGGGAAAAACAACAAACCGCCCGACATCAGTAAAAAGGCAATACCACTCACATAGTGCACAGGCATGGCACTCATTACTTCGCTGCTCACTTTGGTATTGGAGAATACAAAAGTGATAAACAGAAAACCCAAAGTCGCAATGAGGATACAAGCATGGAGTAGTACGAGGTACTTTAAGGTAATTTGGTATTGCTCCTGTGGTATTTGACGCATTTCTTTTTGTGTGGGTTTATAATCCCACAACATTTTAGTGGTGTACACTGCATAAGCAATTAATAAACCCGTTCGCATAAAATAACTGACCGTACTGGGGTAGAGCCAACTTACTTTGATGGTTTTCAGGGCATCCATATTAAGGAGAATACTCTGCGCCACCTCTAACTTGTAGCTAAAAGGTTGAATGAGATAAGGTAAAATGCCGATGAGATGGACGAGGGCTGGTACAAAGTGCCAGCTGTCTCTCCAGCTCAGTCCTTGCTCATCGCTGAGGGTGCCTCTTACATAAAAGTAGAGGAATGGGCCCGGTAATAACCAGAATGCAGAGAAATGAGTGTAAAAAATGGCCAGCCAAAATTCGGATTGACCATACAAGGTGAAATAATGGGTAATACCGTAACTCGCAAGAATAATGAATATCAGCGAAAGGTAGCTGGCATTCTTGTTGATCCGCCAGTTGAATATTAGCAGAATGATGGAAATAAATACCGTGAGTATAGGTATGAACAGGAACATCTAGTTCAAAAATACTGATTTATAAAGATATGATCTATCATCATAAATATGGTCAAATATACACTAATTCTGGTACAGAAAATTAAAGTAAAATTATATGCAATTCTGCAGCTGTTGTTTTCTAAAATGTGCATTTATATAACTTAAAAGTTAATCATTAAGTGTTTTGTAACAGTCCTGTTTTTTGAAATCTGTACCATTTTCACGTACCGAAAATAGTTTTAATACCTTGAATTTTACGATAATTGTAGGTTATTACAAAATTTATTAAAATTCTCCACAGCATGCATCTATTCAAGCTTATCAAAAACATTACTTTTAAATTCTCGGCATTCTTACTTCTTTTTGTCGCTGCCTTACAGTTACCTGTGAGTTTACATGCCCAACAAACCATTGAAGTAAGTGTTCCTTTTGATGATGGATTTATCGGATTAATTGGTCAAAATACACAACAGGCTAATAGCATTCAACGTTTTTCAACACTAACCATTTCAAGGGCTTATTTTGTACAACGAACAGCTTCCGGACGTTTTGAAAATCAAGGGAATGATATTCCGGGTACGCTTAGGTTACAATTGAACAATGGTAGTAAAGTTGATTTACCCGGTGCTCTGGTATGGCGAATTAATTCTGGAAACACAAACGAATTGCTCGGTTTTGTGGCAAATTCAAGTGTTTCGGTTAATTTGAATACCTATGGTGGGCCTAATTATACCATACAAGGCGGTACTGCAAATGGTAATTCGAATTTTGGATTTAAGCTCAATAATTCAACATACACGTTACAAGCCACGGGTGGATCTGAATCGGGTAATGCGGCTAATATTGATGTAGCATTACTGAATGGCTACATAGATGCAATACCAAGAGTGATTGCACCCAGTCCAAGAAATTTTAATCTGAGTACAGCAAATCAAGACCCAGGAGATTTTTCTTTAGTTAGATTTCCAAATGGTACGCTATTATGTTCTATTGGTTTGGTAAATCCGCCAGCAGGTACCACCTTCAATTTATCGGTAACCTCTGGATTAACTCGTTCGACAGGCTATACCAGCTGGACCGGATTAACGCGGATCAGTTTTACCGGAACACAAACTGATATCAATGCTGCCCTGGCTTCCATGAGTGTATCAACCGGCTCTAATGCCGGTAATATCAATATTTCTGTTTCTGCCACTGTAAATACATCTGGTTATAATTTTAACCCGGTTAATGGACACTATTATAGACCAATTAGTTCTAGTGGTATTACCTATGCTAATGCAAAAACTGCAGCTAGAGCATCCACTTTTAAAGGTCAAGCGGGGTATTTGGCTACCATTACTTCTGCAATAGAACAAGATTTTATAAATTCTAATACCACTGCAACAGATATTTGGTTCGCATTGTCTGATGCCAATTCTGAAGGAAGATGGTATATTGATGATGGACCTGAGGAGGGAAGAGTGATTTGGCAAACCTCTGCAAGTGGCATCACCAACAGTAACACCAGCACTTATGGCTCCAGCGGTAGTGCGCAAAACGGGTTTTATACCAACTGGGATACTGGAGAGCCTAACAATTCATTCTCGACACAGGGTGAGGACCACGCAGTAACCAAGTGGAACGGCGGTACTAAATGGAATGATTTAAACAATGGTAATACTTCTGGTGTTCAGGGCTATGTAATTGAATACGGTACTTGGACCAATCCTGATGATCAAGCATTTACAGACTTTTACATTGCAAGTACTACCTATGTTGCCAATTGTTCTGCCGGTCAAACCCCTGTAGCACCTACGGTAGTTTCGCAGGGGACTAGAACAGGGGCAGGGACAGTTAACCTGGTTGTATCCGTTCCAGCTGGCACTACCGCAGACTGGTATGCCACCGAAACGGGCGGAACAGTATTATCTGGCGGTAGTGGTGTAACTACTTTTACCACACCGGTAATTTCTGCCAATACTAATTATTATGTGGAAACCCGAAATACCAGTTCGGGTTGTTTGAGTACAACTCGTACTTTGGTAACGGCTACCATACTACCTTGCCCTACTACACTGCCTAATGTACAGTTCAAGCTATCAGCGCCTAATGTTACCAATTCGGCTATTGAAGGTCAAGTAGGCTCAAGAACTGAGACATTCAATTCTATGAGTACCGGTGTAAATTTGACTACAGGTAATTTTGCCATTGGTTCATATACCAAAAACAATGTGGGTACCTTACAAGTTCTTCCAACTTCGGTTTGGGGTGGTACAGGTACTAATTTCTTGGCGATATACTTAAATTCTATTGTTAGTATAAATCTTACTGATCCTTCAAGATATGTTGGTTTTTGGTGGGGGGCAGGTGATAACGCCAATACTGTTACCATTTATGGGACATGCGGCGGAAATGAAATCCAGCTGGCTCAGTTTACTACCTCAACCGTAATTAATTTACTCAACCAAAATACAGTAACCGCTGTAGACGGTAACCAGTATAATTCATCACTTTACAGACGTGCAAATGCTGCAAATGAACCCTTTGCTTACATTAACCTGCAATTAGATAACCCAGACATTTATTTTACCCGATTAGAATTTGGTGGCGGTGGTTTCGAAGTGGATAACATTACTACTTCTATAGGTTATGGTGCAGCAACGGCTACAACGCCATCGGCTCCTACAATTACTTCGGTTAGTGTGGCTAACGGAAGTGCTAGTGTTAATTTCACAGCACCAAGCTCTAATGGAGGATCTGCCATAACCAATTACGAATACAGTACTGACGGTGGAACTACCTGGATCACGTTGTCTCCGGCATCGACCTCTTCACCTGTTGTGATTCCGGGTATTTCAAACACGAATTTCAGTATTAAACTTAGAGCAGTAAATAGTATTGGTTCAGGAACAGCTTCTGCTACTTATGCCAATACGCCACCAACCATTACCTCATTAGTTAACCAAACCACCAGTGGTGTAACGCCAACCACTGCACAAAACTTTACGGTAGGAGATACCGAGACCGCAGCGGCCAGTTTAACGGTTACAGCCACTTCAAGTAATACTACTTTAATTCCTAATTCAAATATTGTACTTGGCGGAAGCGGAGCTAACCGGAATGTTGTAGTTACCGCAGCAAGTGGTCAGACTGGTACAGCAACCATTACCTTAACGGTGAATGATGGAACTGGCCGTACGGCAACCAGTACCTTTACGGTTACGGTAAACGACCCGAATTGCAGTACCTTCTTGCCGTCAGATTTTAGATTGAACGGTAATGCAACAGTAAGTAACAACATCATTACCTTGACTACAGCTACCAATACTCAGCGTGGAGGTGCCTGGAATGTGAACAAGATCTTTTTGGATAAAGACTTTGACATCAGCTCGAGAATTAATTTGGGAACCAATGATGCGAATGGAGCAGACGGTATCGCCTTTGTATTGCAGAACCAATCCATCAATGCCGGTTCATCTGGTGGAGGATTAGGGTACCAAGGTATCACCCCTTCTTTCGCGGTAGAGTTTGATACCTGGTACAATGGATCTTTTGAGCCTGTTCAGGATCACATGGCCATTATTGCCAATGGTGCTGCTGCTGGAGCTCACAATACCTACGCTACACCGTATGAAGTTCAAATGGAAGACGGACAGTGGCATAATGTACGCTTTGTGTGGACCGCCAATACCAAAAACTTCCAGGCATGGTACGATGGAGTAAAACGATTCGACATCACAGTTGATTTGAAAGCCACTATTTTCAATAATGCTGAGTATGTGTTTTGGGGATTAACAGCTGCAACTGGTGGTTCAGTGAATTTGCAACAAGTAGAAATCACCAATTATTGCTATACCAAACAAGCCTCCATTACACCGCAAGCCGGAACCAATAATAATGCAGCCTCTTTGAATCTTTGTCAAGGATCGGATGTAGTACTGGAAGCATCTTTGGCAAACACCTATCAGTGGTTCAAAAATAATGTGGCCATCGCCGGTGCTACTCAACAAACCTTGAGGGTTGCCGAAGCGGGCAGTTATAAGGTTGAAACGGTGACCAATGGGATCACTACTGTTTCAGAAGCAAGTACGGTAACCGTAAGCAGCTTGCCAAGCATCAGCTATGCGGCAGCTACGTATTCATTTATCAGAAACAATACCATTATCAACTTATCACCAGTTCTAGGTGCAGGATCTCCAACGCCAAGTTCTTACAGCGTTTCACCTGCTTTGCCTACCGGTTTAACACTCAATACAGCTACCGGTGTGATTAGTGGAAGACCTACTGCTTTGGCCGCAACTGCAGACTATGTTGTTACGGCCAGTACGGCTGCTGGTTGTACCAGTACCTACACCTTGAGTTTAGAAGTGAAAAATGATGCGCCGCCGTTGAATTTGGTTTATAATCCAAACACGCAAACCGTACGTCAGGGTACTGCCATTACCAACATGGTACCCACAGTGGGTGGTGGTGCAGTAATCACTTATACAATTGCACCGTCATTACCATCAGGAATTAGTATCAATGCTACTACCGGTGTGGTATCGGGTACTTCGACTACTGCACAAACAGGCTCTCAGGTTTATACCATTACTGCGACCAATTCGGGCGGTAGTGCTACGGCTACCATTACCTTAATTTTCAATACTGCTCCAACAGATATTACCCTAAGTGCTACCAGCATTGCTGAGAACAATGCGGCGAATGCTACAGTTGGCACAATGAGCAGTACCGATGCAGATGCCGGCGATACGCACACTTATACTTTGGTAAGTGGTACAGGAAGCACCGATAATGCAGCGTTCAATATCAGCGGAAACAGCCTCAGAGTAAACAATGTATTAGACTTTGAGACCAAATCATCTTACAGTATTCGTGTGAGAACTACCGATGCGGGCGGCTTGAGCTTCGAGAAAGTATTTACTGTAACGGTAAACAATGTGAATGAAGCCCCAAGCGACATTGCGCTCAGTGCAAATACCATTGCCGAGAACAATGCAGCGAATGCTACGGTTGGTACAATGAGCAGTACGGATGCAGATGCAGGCGATACCCATACTTACACCTTGGTAAGTGGTACAGGTAGCACCGATAATGCAGCGTTCAACATCAGCGGAAACAGCTTGAGAGTGAGCAGTGCTTTAAACTTCGAAGCAAAATCATCTTATAGTATTCGTGTGAAAACTACCGATGCGGGCGGCTTGAGCTTCGAGAAAGTATTTACTGTAACGGTAAGTAATTTGAACGAAGCACCTACCAATATCAATTCAACACAATTAGCCATTTATGAGAACAATGCAGCTAATGCTACTGTAAGTAATTTAACCTCTACCGATCCGGATGCAGGCGATACCCATACTTATACTTTGGTGAGCGGAGCCGGTAGCACAGACAACAGTAGCTTTAGTATTGTAAATAACCAATTGAAAGCAGCGGTGGTATTCAAGTTTAAAGACAAGGAGAGCTATAGCATCCGCATTAGAACTACCGATGCCGGAGGCTTGACTTTTGAAAAAACCTTTACCATTAGCATCATCGAATCGCCAGTTGCTTCAGGCACCGGTAACTTGCCAGGTACCAATCAGATTACGGCTTCAAGTAATGATGTAACCATTAGTAAAGGTTACAGCTCACAACTCAATGTAGCTGGCCCTGGTTTAGTAACTTACTCTTGGAGCCCAAGTATTGGATTGAGTGCTACGAATGTGGCCAACCCGATTGCAAGCCCTTCACAAACTACCGTCTACACGGTAACTGTGACCAATGCTGCAGGCTTAACCACTGTTCTGTATGTTACTGTAAACGTAGTGGAAGACTATAACGTGACTCCTACTAATATCATTACTCCAAACGGTGACGGTATCAATGATTATTGGGTGATAGATAATCTGGATTCTTACCCTGATAATGAAGTTCAAATCTTTGACAAAGCCGGACGTATACTTTATCAGGTTAAAAATTACCAGAACAACTGGGATGGAACCATCAACTCCAATTTATTGGCTGAAGGAACTTATTACTACGTGATCAATTTCGGTTCCGGCAAGAAAATTAAGAAGGGATACATTACCATCATCAGAGATTAAAACACTATCAATTGGATTACATCTATAATAAATAAATAATGAAAAGAAATATCATCAAGGCCGCATTCATTAGCCTATTCATGTTTGCAAGCAATGCCATGGCGCAGATCAACCCATTCGATGCCATGTTCTTTGGGAATGGCTATATCGCCAACCCTGCGATGGCGGGCTTTAGCGAAGGTGCCCGCTTGAACGTAGGTTACCGTAACCAGTGGAGCAATGTACCAGGTTCACCCCGCATGCAACACATCATGTACGATGTACAAAGCAACAGGATAGGCTTTGGCGCCAGGGTATATAATAACAGAGAAGGCGACATCAACCAAACCCGGGTGTCGGGAGCTATGGCCTTTCATTTACCCATTAGCGACTACGGCCGCCAAATCCATTTTGGCTTGAATGTGGGTGCACAAGCAGGCAGTTATGATATGCAAGGTTTAGTAGGTAATGTTAACGATCCATCAGTGATTGCTTTCAATGACCGAGGCACCCAGTTTGATGGCGATTTCGGGATGGCTTATACCAGTGAGCGCTTATCTATGGAGTTTGCAGTTTATAATGTATTGGATCAGATCAGCAAAGACGACGATAACTTTGCTGACTTTAATACCTTTTATTCAGCAGTAGGTTATAAATTCCCGATGGAAAATTGGAAGCTGAATACCAAGATTGCTTATCGTGGAGTAAGAAACTATACCAATATTGTGGATATGGGAATGGAATTCAAGACCAATAATGATAAGTTAGGCTTCACCGGTATATACCATACTAACAAAAGTGCCACCTTTGGCTTAAGCTACCTGCATCAGGAGAAGTGGGAGATCACGGGCTTTTACAATACCACTGCAAACCCAATCAGCAATGCTGCAAACGGTGTATTTGAAGTGGCTTTGCAAATTCATTTGAGTAAAGCCAGGCTTAAATTATAAATTGAATACTGCAATGTTGTGGCTTATTGAGGTCCAATATTATTGTTATTCATCAGCATTTTTATCCACCTAGATTACATTAAAGAAAGCAGCCCCTGTTCGGGCTGCTTTCTTTGTATATTTACGCCTTCTTTCTCTCAGAAAGTGCTTTTATTCATGAAGATTTTAATTTTCGATAATTACGATTCCTTTACTTACAACCTGGTTCATTTGGTCGAAATGATTACGAATGAAAAGGTGGAGGTGGTACGGAATGATCAGCTCGATCTGGAGGACATTAAAGCTTACGATAAAATCATCCTTTCTCCCGGCCCTGGAATACCTGAGGAGGCGGGTTTGCTCATCCCACTTATTCAAGCTTACGCAGACTCTAAATCTATTCTGGGGGTTTGCTTGGGTCACCAGGCCATTGCACAAGCCTTGGGTGGCATTTTAATTAATTTGGAGGAAGTGCATCATGGTATTGCCACTCCTATTTCTAAAACATCTAATAGCAGTCCTATTTTTAGTGGGTTGGCTGATACTTTTGAAGTGGGTCGTTACCATAGCTGGGTGGTAGCTGATGAAAATTTACCGGCTGAATTGAGCGTGACCGCACGAGATGAACGTGGTTACATCATGGCCATGCAACATCAACATTTTGACCTGCAAGGTGTTCAGTTTCATCCGGAGAGCGTATTGAGCCCCTGTGGGGAGCAGATCATGCGGAACTGGCTGAAACAATAAGATTAGCTATTTGCATTAAAGCAATCGCGACAACGAGGTTCGTAACTCTCCTTTTCTCCTAATAGAATGGTATGCTCACTAGCCACGGTACGATAGGAGTGGTTGGCCGGTGCACCGCATTGCAGACAAATGGCGTGTACTTTGCTTACGTCTTCGGCAATGGCCATTAGTGCAGGCATGGGGCCAAAAGGCTTGCCTTGAAAATCCATATCTAACCCGGCTACAATTACTCGGATACCTCTGTTGGCTAATTGGGTGCAAACTGCAGGTAATTCCATGTCGAAGAACTGGGCTTCGTCAATACCTACCACCTGGGTATTGGTACCTAATAAAAGTATGGCCGAAGAGTTTTCGACAGGGGTAGAGGGAATGGAATTGGCATCGTGTGAAACCACGTCCGAGTCATCGTAACGCACATCGGTCTGAGGCTTAAAAATCTCTACGTTCAGTTGAGCGATCTTCGCTCGCTTCAATCGGCGAATAAGCTCTTCAGTTTTTCCCGAAAACATCGATCCGCAGATCACTTCAATGCTTCCCCCTGGTTCTTGTTTTCGTTTATATTTATGTTCGTTGTAGAGCATTTTCTCGATGTATGATGCGATGATTAAGGCCCGGCTAATATCAGAATTTAATGCTATTTTTGAAAGTAATCTACTCAATAAAGCGTTTTTTGATGGACCGCAAGGCTATACTGGAAAGAATTGGTGAAATTATTGCTGATATCAATGAGCAATATGAACATTTAGCTCAAAGTGATCGCTCAGATCGATTAGAAACAGAACTTTTTGCTGCAAATGCTAAGTTTTTGGCTGATCATATTCAGATCCTACAAAAATTTAATCACGAAGATGCTGCTATTTCCACTCCAATTGCTGTCGACGAACCGGAGGAAAATTTCGTTCAGGATGTAGATAATTACGAACCGCCAATCGAGCCAGCAATATCTTCACCAGTTAGTCTGGAATCAGCCGCTGATGTTACGGAGCCAGCTAATCCACAGTTAGTGCCCAGCAGGAATGATTTAATGGCAAATCGCACTGAACAGAACTTGGCCGCTAAGTTTAGTCAGGAGCCTATCCAGGATTTGAAACGCAGCATCAGTCTGAATGATAAACTGGTATTTGTGAAAGATTTGTTCAACGGGTATAGTTTGGCCTATCAGGAAGCAATAGATCAGCTCGAGCGTTTAGAAGATTTTGAAAGCGCAGATCAATATCTTAAAACTCATTATGTGGAAGCCTACAATTGGACAGAGAAGTCGGCTACCGCGGAAAAATTCTATGATTTGATGCGTAGAAAGTTTGCTAAATAATTCCCATCCGGTTCGCATCCAGCCGAAGCAGGATAAATAGCAAGAGCGTAAATCCCCAAAGAGAGGATCCACCATAACTTACAAAAGGCAGCGGAATACCGATGACCGGAACTAGTCCGATGGTCATGCCGATGTTGATGAAGAAATGCACAAATAGGATGGAAGCCACGCCATAGCCATATATCCTGGAGAAAGAGGATCTTTGCCTTTCGGCGATAAAGATGATCCGCATCAAGAGGAAAAGATACAAACCCACCACCACCAAACTGCCTACAAATCCCCATTCTTCGCCTACGGTACAAAAAATAAAATCGGTACTCTGCTCCGGTACAAAATCGTACTTGGTTTGTGTACCCTGCAAAAATCCTTTGCCAAATATGCGTCCCGAACCGATCGCGATTTTAGATTGATTTACATTATAACCTTGCCCTCTGAGGTCTTCAACTTTACCGAGCAAAACATCAATACGGGTTCTTTGGTGGGGTTGAAGGATATTTTTATAGGTAAAGTCTACCGAAAAAATATAGAAAATTGAACAGATCGTTCCTAAAATAATTGGGCTTATCCATTGTTTCTTTCTTCTCAGTTGGTAAAGCAATATTCCGGCAACCAATACCAGTAGAGCAATAAGCAGCACTTTACTGAGTAATAAAGTAAGTAGAAATAAGACAATTGCTACGGCCCCAATCACTAAAAAATACCCGGAGAGCCCTTCTCTGTACAATACAAAAATTAAGGAAAGGAAGGTAAGTGCCGAACCAGTATCGGGTTGCAGCATGATCAAAGCTACCGGCAATACAATAATTAAGCCGGCAAGGCCTACTGAAAACCATGATTTGGTTTTAAAGTTGGTGGTAGAAATGTATTGCGCCAGTAGCAGGCAGGTAGAAAATTTGGCAAATTCTGAAGGTTGAAGTCTGAAACTACCTATGGGTATCCAAGCCTGGTTTCCCCCCACATTCCTGCCCACCACCAATACAGCTACCAATAACAATAAACTGATCCCATAAAATAAAGGGCTCAAAGTGCTAAATAGTTTTACATCCAGGAGTAAGATCAATGTTCCCAGCATGCAGGCAGAGATGATGAAGATGAACTGCTTTCCGTAGTTCGTTCCCAGGTTAAAGGCATTGGCGTTTTCGGGGTCGTAAACGGCTGCATAAATATTGATCCAGCCAATGATGCATAAAGCCAAAAACAAGTAAAGACTTACCCGGTCTACATTAAAAAAGATATTTCTGGGTCTGATATTGGTCATGGAGTTTACTAAGGTCTGGACACAGTTTTATTTGCTGTTTTAGCCGAATCTTTTTTAACAGGTGTTTTCGGATTTAATTTTTGCTTGATGGCCGGCAATAAACTGGCCTGTGTGATTCGTTCTTTGTATACAGCTGGTCTACTGATGGAATCACGTAAATATTTTTCTACCATTAAACTGGCAATAGGCGCCGACCAGGTAGCACCGAAGCCTGCATTTTCAACAACCACAGCAATGGCAATTTTCGGATTTTCTCTAGGAGCGAAGGCCACAAATACAGAGTGATCTGCACCATGAGGGTTTTGTACCGTACCTGTTTTGCCACACATTTCAATCCCCGGAATTTTAGAATAATAAGCTGTTCCGCCTGGCTGGTTCACCACTCTGCTCATCCCTTCAATTACTGAACCAAAATATTGCTGAGCGATACCTACCTCTATTTTTTTAGTGAATTCTCTTCTGATTACCTTTTTTGAACCAATGGCCTTAATGAGGTGTGGTTTATAGTAGAAACCACGGTTGGCCACAATGGCCATGGTATTTGCCATTTGCAATGGCGTAATTCCTAATTCTCCCTGACCAATGGAAAGAGAAATATTAAAGCTCGATCCCCATTTGTCGCTACCCCAGCGTTTGGTATAATAATCGGCGCTGGGTAATAAGCCTTTTCGTTCGTTGGGTAGATCGATGTTGAGCTTGGAACCTATACCGAATTTGGCCACAGCTGCTTGCCATCTTTTATATCCATCAATAGATCGCATCCCCGAATGGTCAATCATCCTATTGAAGATATGTCCGTAATAAGTATTACAAGAATATTGGATAGATTGCGTGAGGTCTGTTGGCCCGTGTACGTGGGTACAGCCCATTACCCGGTTGCCGTAGCGATAACCACCGCCGCAAGTATAAGTAGTACTGGGTGTGATGGAGCCAAACTGCTGAGCAACCAGAGCGTTTACGATCTTGAATATAGAGCCCGGTGGATATTCTGCCTGTATAGGTCTGATGAACATGGGCTTATAAGGATTGTTGAGCAATTTCATATAGTTATTGCCCCTTTGCCGGCCAACCATCAAATTGGGGTTATAGGTAGGGCTGCTCACAAAAGCGAGGATTTCGCCACTTGCGGGTTCAATGGCTACAATGCTCCCAATTTTATGAGCCATCAGCTCTTCCCCTAATTTTTGCAGATCTCTGTCTAAGGAAGATTGCAAACCCTCGCCCGAAACAGCCAGTGTATCATATTTCCCATCCGCAAAATGACCTTTGGGGCGGCTAAAGGCATCGACCATTAAATTCTGTACGCCTCGCTGACCTCTCAGCAGGTCTTCATAAGAGCGTTCTATCCCGCTGATGCCAATATAATCGCCCTTAGCATAAAAACCATTCGATTTTTCTATCATTCGCTCATTCACTTCGCCAATGTAGCCTAAGAACTGGGCGGCAATGCTATCAGGATAATACCTCACCGAGCGGTTCTGGACATAAAAACCGGGGAATAAGTATAATTTCTCCTGAAAGCCAGCAAAAACTTTGGCCGATAGTTGTTTCTCCAATACCGAAGCCCGGTAGATGGAATGGTTCTTCGCTTTTTTGAATTGTTTGTCGAAACGCTCTTTGGTGATGCCCAATAGATTGCAGAATTCGAGTGTATCAAAAGGTTTCACCTCTCTGGGAATCACCATTAAGTCATAAACAGGCTCATTTTGAACCAAAATCCGGTTTTCCCGATCTAAGATAATTCCTCTGGCCGGGTAAATGATGATCTTCCGTAAAACGTTATTGTTGGCCGAAAGGAGGTATTCGTCATTGATAACTTGCAGGTAAAATAAGCGAATGATAATGAAAATGGCAGCGGTGATGAATATTCCCTGAATGACATATTTTCTGGCAAAGAATGGGTTCATTAACGCTTTTTGTTACGATAAAAAAGTAATTCGCTGAGTAGGATCAAAAATAAAGTAAAAAAGGAACTTAAAATAGTGCGGAGTAAAGTAATTCCGAAATCGCTCAAGCGGAATGTTTCGAAAGTAAACAGTACCAGGTGGTGACAAAGAATGAGGATGAATGCATAAATTAAAAACCACCTGAATCCCATGTGGTTCATACTGGGCTCGGGTTCGTTATCTTGGTCTTCCGCAGAAACCGTGATGCGAATCAGGGAGATGCGCCCCAATGCCAGCACCGTACTGGCCAATGCATGGAGGCCAAGGGTATCGTAAAATACATCCACACTTAAGCCAAGCAAAAAAGAGAGGGTAAAAAGCAGCCAATTGGGTGTTTTAAAGGGAAGAATTAAAATAAAGAGCAGGTATACGAAAGGTGTAGCCAGGTTATAAAAGCCGATATTTTTCAGTAGAAATACCTGAATAAAAATCAGCAAGATAAATCGCACAATGTAAATAGGAATTCTTTCCATTACTCTTTCTTATTTAGAGATTCCAGCTGCTCTTTTTCTCTTGCGCCTCCGTCGGTAATCACATAAACATAACTCAAAGAAGCAAAGTTGGTAGATAAGATCACTTTGATGTTGAGGAAGTTATTGCCGCCTTTCAAATCAGTTTCTACTACCCGTCCAATATTAATTCCCGCCGGAAATAATGAATAACCTGAAGTAATTACTTTTTCACCTTTTTTCACCTTGATGTGGTTAGGTACATCCTGGAGAATTGCAAATTGAGAATTAAAATTCCCCTCCCCCCAAACTAAGGAACCGAAAGCTTTGGTGGTACTCAAACTTGCACTGATACGGGTATCGTTATGTAAGAGCGACTGGATGGTGGCGTATTTGGGCGAGACATTCAGCACAATCCCAACCACGCCATTGGGTCCAATTACCCCCATCCCTTGTTTAATACCATCATTCGATCCCTTGTTGATGGTGAGGTAGTTGTTTTTTTGGTTGATGGAGTTATTGATCACTTCCGCAGTCAAATAGCGGTACTGCTGACGGTAAACCGTATCGGTAATTTTTTTAGTTTGATTACTAAGGCTCGCAGAATCAAGTTGTGGTAGCAAGTTGTGCAGCCGCGAATTTTCTGTAGCCAGGCTATCGTTGATTTCCCTTAAGCGCAGGTAATTCTTAAACTCGTTGATCTTCTGGTATTGTTTAGCAACTAACTCATTGGAAGAATTCCAGCTACTGGCTCTTTGGTAAGAATTGTTATTAATGAGTATACCTAAGGAGATAAAAAAGAAGACAAAAAACAGGATGATTGCGTTGTACTTACTGATGAATATCCAAAGGTTCCGCATGGTATCTTTCAGAGTTCCAAGTCATCAGTCATAAGTTGGAGAAATGCCTACAAATGACTGATTACTACGAACTTTTTATTGCATTAAGAATTTGAAATTTTCAATGTTCTTTAGAGCGATACCCGTACCACGTACCACGGCACGCAACGGATCTTCGGCCACATGCACAGGCAATTTGGTTTTAGAAGAAATACGCTTGTCGAGTCCACGTAAAAGCGCACCGCCTCCGGTTAAATAAATACCAGTCTGATAGATATCAGCAGATAGTTCCGGTGGAGTGATCTCCAGCGCTTTTAAAATCGCTTCTTCAATTTTAGAAATTGATTTATCGAGGCAATGTGCAATTTCAGTATAAGATACAGTGATTTGCATCGGTACGCCGGTCATCAAATCACGACCTTGAACCGCTAAATCTGGTGGTGGATCTTGTAATTCTGGAAGGGCCGAGCCTACTTCAATTTTGATTTTTTCTGCAGTTCTGTCGCCAATCATGATGTTGTGCTGACGACGGATGTATTGTACAATGTCACTGTCGAAGTTATCACCAGCCACACGGATAGATTGATCGCAAACAATACCTGATAAGGCAATTACCGCAATTTCGGTTGTACCGCCGCCAATATCGATGATCATGTTACCCATGGGTTCTTCCACATCAATACCGATCCCAACGGCAGCAGCCATCGGCTCGTGAATCAGGTAAACTTCTTTAGCTCCGGCAATCTCGGCAGAATCTCGAACCGCTCTTTTTTCCACTTCGGTGATACCTGAAGGAATACAGATTACCATTCTAAGTGATGGGAAAAACCAGCCTTTGCCATTATTCAACATTTTGATCATGCCGCGAATCATGTGTTCAGCAGCATTAAAATCGGCAATTACTCCGTCTTTCAACGGACGAACGGTCTGGATATTTTCGTGGGTTTTACCCTCCATTTGCATGGCTTGCTTACCAATGGCAATCAGTTTGTTCGATTGACGTTCAAAAGCAACAATTGAAGGTTCATCGACCACAACTTTGTCATTGTGGATGATCAGCGTATTTGCTGTACCCAGGTCGATGGCAATTTCTTGAGTAAACCAGTTAAATAATCCCATTCTGTAAATTTAAATATCTCGTAAAGTTATGTTTTTTTTCGATTTTCCTAATGTTTAAAATGCCGCACTCCGGTGCACACCATGCTGATATTTTTTTGATTGGCCATGTTGATGGAATCTTGATCCTTGATGGATCCTCCGGGCTGTAAAACCGCAGAAATACCCGCCTCAGCAGCAATCTCCACACAGTCGGGGAAAGGAAAAAATGCATCAGAAGCCATCACTGCTCCTTTTAGTTCGAAACCAAAGGTCTGAGCTTTCAAAATAGCTTGTCTCAGCGCATCCACCCTCGAAGTTTGGCCCACCCCGCTGGCCAGTAAGGTCTGGTTTTTGGCTAAAATGATGGTATTTGATTTGGTGTGTTTTACCAGTTTATTGGCAAAAAACAGGTCAGCGATCTCTTGCTCACTTGGTTTTAATACCGTAACGGCATTCATGTGTTCGGGGCCCTCTATTTGAAGGTCTTTGTCTTGTTCAATTACGCCGTTTAACAAAGTTTTAAATTGTTTAGCAGGCAATACTAGGGGTTTTCTTCTCAAAATGATCCTGTTTTTCTTTTCCTGGAGAATTTCGATGGCTTCTTGCTCATAATCAGGAGCAATCAAAACTTCAAAAAACAGCTGATTGATTTCTTTGGCGGTGGAAGCATCAATTTTTCCGTTGCAAATGATCACTCCACCAAAGGCAGAAACCGGATCGCAGGCCAAGGCATCTTTCCAGGCTGTTTGTAAATTATTTCTACTCGCCACACCACAGGCATTGGTATGTTTCAAGATGGCAAAGGTGGGCGTGTCAAATTCATCAATGAGTGCAACTGCAGCATCTACATCCACCAGGTTATTGTAGGAGAGTTCTTTGCCATTCAATTGATCGAAAAGAGCATTTAAATCTCCATAAAATACTCCTTTTTGATGTGGATTTTCACCGTAGCGTAGTGTTTGGGATTGACTTTCGCTCCATTTTAACACCTGCATAGGCGCTTCCTGATTGAAATATTGGAAAATGGCGGTATCGTAATCTGAAGAAATATGAAAAGCTTTTTGAGCAAATGATTTCCGGTGATTGAGCTCCGTGGCTCCTTTATTTTCCCTCAAAATATCTTCCAGCAATTGATAATCATCTTTGGATGCAATGATCACCACATCCTTGTAATTTTTTGCTGCAGCCCTGATGAGTGAAATCCCGCCAATATCAATTTTCTCTATGATTTCAGCTTCTGCAGCTCCCGATTTCAGGGTTTCCTGAAAGGGATACAGGTCCACAATCACCAAGTCGAATTCTGGAATCTCAAATTCTCTTAACTGCTCCTGATCTTGGGTTAATTCGCGACGAGCCAGGATACCGCCGAATACTTTTGGATGGAGCGTTTTTACCCGTCCGCCTAAAATGGATGGATAACCCGTCAGGTCCTCCACGGCGTGTACAGGAAATCCTAAATCTTTGATGAATTGCTCGGTGCCGCCGGTAGAATAAAATTGAACTCCTTGTTCATTTAATAAACGAACAAGGGGGGCTAAATTATCTTTGTAATAGACTGATATTAAGGCGTTTTTGATCTTAACCGGCTGGCTCATGCAAATTTTATTTGGAGCAGCTAAGATAGTTTTTTGGTAGGAGCTTTGGAAGCGCTGAATGGATCTATTTTGCAGTTTTGATTTTTTTCAAAACTTGCTCAACTATCTTGGGATAGTATTGGTGTTCGAGTTGCTGACCTTTGAATTTGATCATCTCTAAATCATCTCCATTTTCAATTTTGAACCTGGCCTGATAAATGATTTCTCCGGCATCAAAATCCTCATTCACATAATGAATGGTGATGCCAGATTCTTCCTCAACATTTGCTAAAACCTGTTGATGAATCCGGTCGCCGTACATGCCTTTGCCACCATACTTTGGCAACAATGCAGGATGGATGTTGACAATTTTTTTCGGGAAAGCTGCCAATAAATTTTGGGGTATCAACCAAAGAAATCCGGCTAACACGATCAAATCTATTTTTAAATTCTTTAAAAGATCAATGATCTCCTCTGTCTGATAGAATTCCTGCTTATCGAAAATATGGGTGGGAACCTCAAAATTATCAGCTCTTTGCAGTACATAAGCATCCGGATTGTTCGTTAAGATCAAGGCAACCTCCGCTTCGGGGTGCTTTCTAAAATGCTCCATAATTTTTTGGGCATTAGATCCGGAACCGGAAGCAAATATGGCGATGCGTTTTTTCAAGAGATGTTCGTATCAATTCTGTGCTTGCAAATATATTTTTTCTCAACAAGCTTAACAATAATAAAAAAAGCCGTTAGTATTAACGGCTTTTTTTAGGGTTAAATGCTCAGTTATAAGTTTCCACGAGCGGCTTGTTCTCTTTCTAAAGCTTCGAACAAGGCTTTAAAATTACCCGCACCGAAAGATTTGGCACCTTTTCTTTGAATGATTTCATAAAAAAGTGTCGGGCGATCTTCAACAGGTTTAGTAAAGATCTGTAGTAAATAACCTTCATCATCACGGTCTACCAAGATGCCTAATTTTTTAAGTGGTTCAATATCTTCATCAATCTGACCCACCCGGTTGAGTAGATCATCATAATAAGTGCCAGGTATTTTTAAAAATTCTACACCTCTTTGGCTTAGGGCGGTCACAGTTTCAACGATATTATTCGTTGCGATTGCCACGTGTTGCACACCTTCACCATGATAAAAATCAAGGTATTCTTCAACTTGCGACTTCTTTTTACCTTCTGCCGGTTCGTTTATCGGGAATTTCACATAGCCGTTCCCGTTACTCATCACCTTGCTCATTAAGGCAGAATATTCAGTAGAGATTTGCTTATCGTCGAAAGTGAGGATATTTTTAAAACCCATCACTTCTTCATAAAACTTCACCCACTTGTTCATTTGGTTCCAGCCCACATTTCCTACGCAATGGTCTACATAAAGTAATCCGGTTGGTTCTGGATTGTATTCGCTCTCCAATTTTCGGTAGCCGGGCATGAAAGGACCGGTGTAATTTTTACGCTCGATGAACAGGTGGACCGTTTCGCCATAGGTGTAAATACCGCTACGGCGTATTTCGCCAAATTCATCTGTAAGTGTTTCTGGCTCTAAATAGGGTTTTGCTCCTCTTTTGGTAGTTTCTTCGAAGGCTTTGTAGGCATCATCTACCCACAGTGCCAAAACTTTCACGCCATCTCCATGCTTTTTAACATGTTCGGAGATGGGGTGCTCTGGTTGTAAAGCGGTAGTGAGTACTAAGCGCATTTTATTTTGTACCAATACGTATGAAGAACGGTCTTTTACACCCGTTTCTGGGCCTGCATAAGCCAGGCTCTGAAACCCAAAAGCCGTTTTATAGTAGTGAGCCGCTTGTTTGGCATTCCCCACATAAATCTCTACATAATCGGTGCCATTTAGGGGTAGAAAATCGGTAGTTTGTGTTTGTGCACTCAAAGTTTGTGTTTCCATAGTTGTTATTCAATATTGTGCTGCCAGCTTTTGTGGTAGCTTTCATCCTCAATCTTAATCGCATCTTCTGTGAGCATCAGCGGTTTAAAAGGATCGATCATTACTGCCAGCTCTTCTGTTTTTTCTTTGCCGATCGATTTTTCTACCGTACCCGGGTGCGGACCATGTGGGATACCGCCTGGGTGGAGGGTGATTTGCCCTTTTACTACGCTCTTACGGCTCATAAAATCTCCATCCACATAGTATAAAACCTCGTCGCTATCCACATTACTATGGTTGTATGGTGCCGGAATGGCTTGAGGGTGGTAATCGTATTTACGAGGAACAAAGGAGCAGATCACAAAATTATGTCCCTCAAAAGTTTGATGTACCGGAGGGGGTTGATGTACACGGCCGGTAATCGGTTCGAAATTATGAATGGAGAATGCCCAGGGATAATGGAAACCATCCCAGCCGATGAAATCAAAAGGGTGGGTGCCATAAACGTAAGGATAAATCAATCCTTGTTTCTTAATTAAGACTTTGAAATCGCCTTCCTGGTCAAAAGTCTCCAAATCGCTTGGTCGTTTGATGTCTCTTTCGCAAAAAGGAGAATGTTCCATCAGCTGGCCCCATTCGTTCCGGTAACGTTTAGGGGTACGAATCGGACTAAAACTTTCTGTAATAAACAAACGGTTATTTTCGGTATCAAACTCCATTTGGTAAATGGTACCTCTCGGAACTACTAAATAATCACCGTATTCAAATTTGATTTTGCCGAAGCCTGTTTTCAGTGTTCCGCTTCCTTCATGAATGAAAATTACCTCATCGGCCTGACTATTTTTGTAGAAATAATCGGTCATCGATTTACGAGGCGCTGCCAAGGAAATGTGTAGATCGCTATTTACCAGAACCGGCTTACGACTTTTCAGGTAATCGTCTTCAGGTTGAATGTTAAAACCGATTAAGCTGGTATGTCGTAAGTGTTTTTCTCGGGCGATTTTTGGCTCAACCGAATAAGGTTCGCCCAACGATTTGACGATGGTTGGGGGATGGGTATGATAAACCAGAGAATACAGGCTCGAAAAACCTTCAGTAGAAACTAATTCCTCGGCATACAACTCGCCATTCGGTTTGCGGAAAACAGTATGTCTTTTCTGTGGAATTTGTCCTAAACTATGATAAATAGGCATATTTTAAAGATAATTGGTTAGAAAATCCGGTTAAAATTAAACATAAATCGGCACATTGCATGGTTATCAAAAGGTAAAAAATGGAAGCAGCTTTTATGCGGTATATTTTTTTTAGTTTTGAACTCTATTAAACAATAATTGGTCTATGAAATTAGTGTCCTACAAAACCGAAAACAGAGAACATTTAGGTCTTTATGTAAATGGTCATATTTATAATCTAAACTCATGCGATAAACTGATTCCTGATAATATGAATGAGTTCTTGTGGGGTGGGGCTGAATTGATGGAAAGGGCGAAAAAAGTAGATGAAGAAATCAAGACAGGTAAGAGAACAGCTAAGGAAGAAATATTTTTTGAAATCCTAGCCCCTATACCTCATCCTACTTCCTGCAGAGATGGATATGCTTTCCGCCAGCATGTGGCTGCGGCACGCCGCAACCGTAAGGTAGAGATGATCCCTGAGTTTGATCAATATCCAATTTTTTACTTCACCAATCATAATGCCATCCAGGGTCCGGGCGAAATTGAATGCATGCCCGATCATTTTGAAAAATTAGATTTCGAATTGGAAGCTGCCGTGGTGATCGGTAAAAAAGGAAGAAATATCAAAGCCGCCGAAGCGGATGAATACATTGCAGGCTACATGATCATGAACGACATGAGCGCCCGTACCTTGCAGATGGAAGAAATGTTGCTCAATCTCGGTCCTGCAAAAGGAAAAGATTTTTCTACGGTAATTGGTCCTTGGTTGGTTACGCCAGATGAGCTCGAAGCTTACAAAATCCCTGCAAAACCGGGTCATGTAGGTAATAATTATGATCTCAAAATGAAATGCTGGGTGAATGGAGTAGAGGTTTCTACCGGCTCTATGGGTGATATGGATTGGACTTTTGCCGAAATTATTGAACGTTGTGCTTATGGTGCAGATATTTTACCAGGCGATGTGATCGGATCCGGGACGGTGGGTACTGGTTGTTTCCTCGAATTGAATGGTACCGGTTTGCTAAACGATCCAAACTACCAAGTGCAGTGGCTACAACCTAGCGATGTTGTAGAAATGGAAATCACAGGACTAGGCCGTTTGAGCAATACCATCCGCAAAGTAGACACCGATTGGTCTATTTTGAAACAGAAAAAGACTAAATAATGCTTACCCTAAGAACCTCCGACTTAAAACCCGCTGAATTGCAGAACTACCTGCAATATGCCATCGCACCTCGTCCGATTTGCTTTGCTTCTACGATAGACAAGGCCGGAAATGTGAATTTGAGTCCTTACAGTTTTTTTAACCTTTTTAGTTCTAATCCACCCATTTGTGTGTTCTCACCGGCCCGTCGGGTACGTGATAATACCACTAAACATACCTTAGAAAATATTCTTGAAGTCCCTGAATGTGTCATCAACATCGTAAATTATGATATGGTGCAACAAACTTCATTAGCGAGCACCGAGTACCCAAAAGGAGTAAATGAATTTGTAAAAGCAGGTTTTACTGAATTAAAATCAGAATTGGTTCGTCCGCCGAGGGTAGCAGAGGCACCTGTACAGTTGGAGTGTGTGGTCAATCAGGTGATTCCTTTGGGCGATGGGCCGGGAGCCGGTAATTTGGTTTTAGCTGAGATCAAATTGATTCATATTCAGGATGAAATTTTAGACGATCAGGGTAAGATCGATCAAGCTAAGATTGATTTGGTAGCTCGCTTGGGTGGCGACTGGTATTGCCGGGTAGGTGTTGATAATTTATTTAGTGTGGCCAAACCCATTGCACAATTAGGCATGGGTATGGATGCTTTGCCAGCGGCGATTAAAAGTTCAACTATTTTAACCGCTAATAATTTAGCCGCCCTGGCTAATGAAGAAACTATGCCATCGGCAGAGGCTGTTGAGTCGATACAAACGCAAGCGGATGTAAAGGAGGTTTTAGACGCCACCATCGGGGATTCCAAAACTCGAAATATTCAATTACAAATCTTAGCCAAAAGCTACTTAGACAGGGGAGAAGTAGCTACTGCCTGGAAAATCTTATTACTTTAAGGGGTAGTTACGGCTACAGGTAATACTTTTCCATTGAAGAATTGATGTCCTGTTCGGGCAAAATCGGCAATGTATTTACCCATTTCAAAAGCCATCACCGGCGATTCGTAACCTGGAAATGCTTTCTCGAGCATTTCAGTTTGTGCCGAACCAAGTGCCAGACAATTAACTTTAATTTTACGATCGGCCAATTCTAAGGCCAGGCACTCCGTAAGCGAATGCAAAGCTGCTTTGCTGGCAGAGTAAGCAGAAAGTCCGGGGAATTTAACGCTACCCTGAAAGCCACCCATGCTGCCGATGTTGACGATGTGTGAAGGTTGATTCATCTCAGAAAGCAATCCCTGAATTAATCGTACATGCGACAGAAAATTGCTCTGTAACATCTCCACAAAATCGATCTCGTTTGTTTGTTCAAAGGGTTTTACTTCTAATGCGCCTGCATTATTGATCAGGATATCAATTTTGCCAAACTGCTGCCTGATGAATGGTAAAAGTCCGTTTTGAATATCGTCATTTACCAGGTCGAACTGAACAAGGAACAGTTGACAATCGGGGTTAAGGCCTTTGGCAATCTCCAGTAAGCGCTGTAGTTTATCCGCAGAGCGGGCCAGCGCCAATACTTTGTTTTCTGAGTTTAAGATCAGTTCCAGAACCGCCTCAAAACCCACGCCGCTACTGGCGCCACTAATTACTATATTCATGTTTCGTTTTAAGCACTTACCGGATGTTTGATCAGGTAAAAGCCATCATTGATTAATTTTGTAAACTCTGGCTCAGCAGCAGCTTTGAGCTCCAAATAAATGCTGATCTCTTTAGCCAATTCTGGGAGCGCTCCACGGTTTTCTAAGATTTCCAGAATTTCCATGGCACAAAGCCAATCCTCCCGGTGATTTTTACGGAGTGTGTCCCAGACCGCAATTAATTGATCGGGCTCGTTCCCATTTTCTCTACAATATCTAACTGTTTTAAAAAGTTGATGATATTGCAGGGTCTGCTCATCGTAAACTGCATGATAGGTGTTTGTTTTAGAAACCATAGCAATTTCTTCAAAAGCGTCTTTATCGGCCGCACCATTAAATACAGAGATGATTTTTTCTCCTACCGCCATGTCGTAAATTCCCCAGCTAGGCTCAAAATAAATACGGTCCTCCTCATCTTTAACAGTGCAATCGTTAAAGGTGATCAGAATGAGTTTATCTTCTTTACGAAGCCAGTTTTCTACTTTTCCAGAAACACAGATGCCACTTTCAAAACTTAGTTGGACTTCTTTCCCCTTCGCTATTCCCAATTCATTCAATTCAGCATCGTTCAAGTTTTCTAATGCCCTTTGGCTGTCTTTTAGTTTGCCTAGCGGCGATGAAAAACCATGTTGGTGGTAGTCTTTTCCATGTCCTGCCAATTGCTCATTGTGATAAGCCAAGGCACTTGGTCCGCTTGTTTTAATAAAGGTGGTTTGATGCTCTTGATCAAAACCTACATCCGTAAATACGCCGCTCAGCTGCAAGCCGGAGCTGAAAACTGCCGTGCATGGATTTTTACATTCAATGGCCTTCAATACACTTTCTGTGCCCCCTCTGCGGAAAGACATGGTATCGGCAAATTGTTCCAATACATCTATTAAATTTTGGAAGGTAGGCGTAACGAATAATTGTGGTTGTGGTTTGGTGATGTCGTACGAGTAGTTTACTGCATCGATGGTATACAAGATTTTTTTAACCTCAGGCTTCATACAAGAAGCACTCTCACCAATAGACGATAATAAACCTGCACCATAAATTTTCGGATCTTCCAAGCTACCGATCAAGCCATATTCAACTGTCCACCAATGTAAACGGCTCAATAAGGCCATTTCAGATGGTTCGCCTAAATTTTCCTGACAAAAAGCTACTTTTTTCTCCGCTTTGCTGATCTCTGCTGGGTCGGCATCGGGCATTTCCTTCAAAATGGATAAATGTCTGATTGCTTCGTATAATTCGAAATCTTTAGAGGAAAAAATAGCTTTGGCACCAATAGATCCAAAATAACTTAAATATTTGTTGTAGTCGGTATCTCCGATAATGGGAGCGTGTCCGGCCGATTCATGAATGATATCGGGTGCTGGGGTATATTCAATATGATTGATCTGGCGGATATCTGCGGCAATTACTAATACCCGATAAGCCTGGTATTCCATAAAAGCAACCGGAGGAATAAAACCATCCACCGTAACTGCTCCCCAACCAATTTTTCCAAGGGCATCATTCATTTCTTGTAAGGATGGTACTTTTTCGATGGTTAAACCAGCCTTTTGAAGCCCCGGAATATAGGGGTAATAAGCAGCATTTTTAAGATAACTATAGTTTTGACGCATCACATAGCGCCAAACGGCATGGTCTACCGGAGTATAATGCTCGTAATGTTGCGCTACGATAAACTGTTTAAGATGCTTAGGTAGACGGGCAACTTGCGGATTATTAAAGTCGTTAAAATCGCTCATTGCTGATGCTTTTTGATCGGTACTAAATTACACGAAGCAGGGTATTTTACCAAGACTTCCACTCAATTTAATTCCTCCTTTTTTGTAATTATTTTGAGGTTTTTACTCCAAAGCTGAAATTCTTCTGAGAAAAGTAGCTGAAGACAGTGACCAATACCGTGGTGCTAAATTTAGCAATGGTGGGGTAGAAATGCAGCACTTCTACCATCGATTTAATGAGGATGTAATTCAGGAAAATATTGATGCACACAATGGTCCCGTATCTCAGCAATTGGATTCTGCCTTTGAGATTAGATTGGGTAAACACCAGGTATTTGTTGAGTAAAAAACCCAGTGGAAAAGTGATGCACAACTCCAGGATCAAGGCCGCAATAGGTCCACTGATATAGATAAAAGGAGTGTTCCAGCCTTGTTTGAGAAGCACGAAATTATAAGCAATGAAATAGACGATGACGCCGGTTGCGGCGGTACTACCTCCGGTTACGAGGTACCTGAAAGTGGCTTTGGGTATCCATCGGGAAAAAGGTTGATGGAAGAAATCGATACAATTCAAGATCAAAAGCCGCATAATTATGGATTAATTGTTAATTGATTATGAATCATACGATTATTGAATTGCTGAATAAACGCTTTCAGTCGGGTTTCCATTTCGACTTGTTCTTTTAACTTCCCTAAAAGGTTTTGCTTCAGTAAGCGATCTTTTTTATAAGTATAGATAGCTGTGCTTTTTTGGCCATCGTTGAGCAGGAGATAGTCTTTCCAATAAAATCGGAAGGTGCCATCATTATTATTAACCACGAAATTCTCTTGGTTGGTTGACAAAGCGTCAAAACCAAAAGCAAAATAAGGTTGATCGTAATTTAAATAGTTGAGCACACTCGGCATGATATCGATCTGCTGGACGGTTTTGTCCAGTTTACCTTTCAAATCACCCGCAGGAGAGTAGAATATAATCGGTACCGAATAATAGCCAAGCACATTCTGATATTCAGGAAAATGAGAGATTGTTGCATGGTCTGCAGTCAATACAAACAAGGTATTCTTGAACCATGGCATTTTGCGGGCGCTTTCAAAAAACTTTCTAATAGCCATATCAGTATAGCCAATACATTCCTGCACTTCGAGTGGTCCCTTCGGAAATCTACCTTCATATTTTTCAGGTACTTTGAAGGGATGGTGTGAGGAAGTGGAGAAAAAGGCAGAGAAAAAAGGTTGTTTGAAACCATTCATGGTATTGGCCATGTATTGCATAAAAGGCTCGTCCCAAATGCCCCACATGCCATCGAAATCTGCATCATTATTGTACTCGGTTTTGCCGTAATAATGATCAATGCCTGCCATTTTGGTATAAGCGGCAAAACCCATGGAACCATTGGGTGCTCCATGAAAAAATGCAGTCTGGTAACCTTTTTCTTTCAATAGAAGTGGCAGACTATTCGTTTTGTTGCTAGAGTAAGTGCTCAGCACAAAAGGCTCGGTGATGGAAGGGATACTTGATAAAATGGATGGTAGCCCGTCTATAGATTTTCTTCCGTTCGCCAGCGTGGTACTAAAAGTTAAACTCTCATTCAAAAGGGAGTCGATAAACGGGGTATAACCTTTGTATTTACCGTCCGCTAAATCTTTGTTGAGTCCGCCGATGTGTTCCTTTCCCAGGCTTTCGATGATCAGAACAACCACATTTAAGTTTTTGAAAGCACCTTCAGATTTTGGCTCGTGAACCGGGGTGTAGATGGAATTTAATTCATCCTCACCAAAAAACTGAACTTCTTTTAGATCATTTACGCCAAGGGTCCGAATAATGGCGAAAGGCGTGTTGAGCACAATGCTGGTTTCCGAAGGATCTTCCACATATTCGCCGGCATTACTCAGCGTGATGGGTCGGGTGCTGTGCCTCCAGCCGCCACGTAATCCAACAATAGCCAAGCCTACGAATAAAACCATGAGGACACTGTCTTTTATCAAGATACTCCATTTGAAAGTCGGTTTTTTGAGCTCGATGAAATCGTAAATTTTGATCAACAGCCAAACCACCATTACGAAAATTAGTAGTAGATACCAGTAATCTAACAAGAAATCGAGCCCTAATTTTAATTTATTTTGCTCATTACCAAATTGCTTAAAAACCGTTGCAGTAGTCCTTTTGAGTGTAAACTGATAATAAGCAAAATCGATGAAATTTGCCATCAGGCCGATACTATTGGTGATGATGAATAAATATTTACAAAGCAGTTGATATCCATCCCTAAAACGAAAGGGGAGCGGTATAATTTGTAAGAGCAGAAAGAGAATATTCAGGTAGATAAGTGCAGCAACATCGAACTGTAAACCTCCTTTCATCATCACTAAAAACTTGCCGATACTGATATCGCCAAAGAGATCCTCATTGAAAAGATAAAAGCCAATTCTGCACAAGGAATAAATGATCATCAGTAATAAAAATCTGATCACCAAAGCCCAATAAATATTTGTTTGAATTGGTTTTTGTAGCAGCATTGCTTGTTTAAATAGCCATCAAATATACCTCAAATAGGAATAAGCCCATTTATGGTAGCTGATTTAATTTAAAAATCATAGCAATGCCGATGAAAAAGATGAGTAGTAACACTACTTTCCTGAAATAGTCGGCCGAAATACGATCGAGTAATTTTTTACCAATATAGGAGCCCAAAAATGATGCTACAAATAGTAAAGGGACGTAAGTCAAATACTTCCAATCGAAAAAACCATTCTGAAAATAAATAATCATCCGGCTGAAATCAACTCCAAAATCAATTGCAGCCGAAGTGCCTACAAATGCACTTTTTTCTAAGTTGAACGCCACCAGGCTCATGCCCCTGATGGCACCACCAGTTCCCATGAAGCCTGCAAGAAAACCTGCTAAACCACCACTAATAATGGCATTGGAGGGTACTGCATTGAGCTTGAGATGAGGAAAAACAAGGAGCAGTGCGCTAAAAAAGATCAGAAAACTGGCCAGCCCCCATTCAATGTAGGTGCTGGGGTAGACATTGGTCAACAGGGCGCCAACGATCGTTAATACAAGGCTGGGAATGCCATACATCCAGAATAATTTCCAGTCGATATGTTTCCAAAAGAGCCATATTTTGGAAGTATTGCTGAAAACATGCAAAATAGAGGTGAGCGACAAAACCAGGCTGGCGCTGTAAAAAAAGTTTGCGAGAGGTACAAAAATAACGGATGATCCAAAGCCGGCAAGCGTGCCTAAAATCTCACAAATGAAGGCGAAGAGGAAAAATAAGACCGCCTGCATCAGTTGTTATTTAATTTAAAAGGTTTTTCCAGCTCACTAAATCAGCAATCATTTGATCCAAATCGGTAATGGCAACTCTTTCCTGCTCCATGCTGTCGCGATGGCGGATGGTAACCGTTTGGTCTTCTAATGTTTGGTGATCGATGGTAATACAAAAAGGTGTACCAATGGCATCTTGTCTGCGATAACGCTTACCGATGGAATCTTTTTCGTCATACTGCACATAATGATCCAGTTTCAAGCGATTCATGAGCTCTCTTGCCTTTTCGGGCAAGCCATCTTTTTTGGTCAATGGTAAAATAGCTGCCTTTACCGGAGCCAAAGCCGGGTGGATATGCAATACGGTTCGGCTATCCTGTCTCTCCTCGGTACTCAGATCTTGTTCTTCATAAGCACTGCACAAAGTGAGCAGTAACAATCGATCGAGGCCAATGGAAGTTTCAATCACGTAAGGAACATAATTTTGGTTCATTTCCGTATCGAAATACTGTAACTTCTTGCCGGAATGTACCTGATGCTGGCTTAAATCAAAATCAGTGCGGCTGTGGATACCCTCTACTTCCTTGAATCCAAAAGGGAATTCGAACTCAATGTCCACTGCGGCATTGGCATAGTGCGCCAGTTTGGTATGATCGTGGTAACGATATTTTTCAGCCGGAATGCCCATGGCCTTGTGCCATTTCAAACGAGCTTCTTTCCAGTAGGCGTACCATTCCATTTCGGTTCCGGGTTTAACGAAGAATTGCATCTCCATTTGTTCAAATTCACGCATACGCATGATGAATTGACGGGCGATCACTTCATTGCGGAAAGCTTTACCGATCTGTGCAATCCCGAAAGGGATCTTCATACGGCCGCTTTTCTGTACGTTTAAAAAGTTGACGAAGATCCCCTGAGCGGTCTCCGGGCGTAGGTAAACTTCATCTGAACCTTCGGTCATGGCGCCCATACGGGTCGCAAACATGAGGTTGAACTGGCGTACATCTGTCCAATTCCGTGTTCCCGAAACCGGACATACGATTTCATGCTTTTCAATTATATCTTTTAATGCTGCCAGGTTATCACCTTCTAGTGCGGCATCCATTTCTTGCTGTAAAGCTTGTGCTTTTTCGGTTTTGCCGTCTTTTTGGTAACGGGCAATTTTGTCTTCAATTAGCTGATCGGCACGGTAACGTTTTTTTGAATCTTTATTGTCGATCATGGGGTCGTTGAACCCATCCACGTGACCAGACGCTTTCCAAACCTTAGGGTGCATGAAAATTGCAGAATCGATTCCTACAATATTCTCGTGCATTTGCACCATGCTTTTCCACCAATAGGTTTTGAGGTTATTTTTTAACTCGGCACCCAGTTGGCCATAATCATAAACGGCACTTAAACCGTCATAAATCTCACTCGAAGGAAATACAAATCCATACTCTTTGGCATGGGAAACTACTTGTTTGAAAAGTTCGTCGTTATGCTTGCTCATGTTGCAGCAAAGATAAACTGATTTGTGAATTTTTCTTTATTGCGGCTGATTATTACGGTTTTGATTTGGGGCTTAATCAATAAGCCCAAGAGCCAAAACCAGAATAATTAATTTTAATGCCCTAACTTTAAGCCGTGATCGTTGTTGAAAATCTTTCTAAGTCGTACGGAACGCAAAAAGTACTACACTCCCTCAACTTTACTGCTCAAAAGGGACAGGTAACAGGCTTCTTGGGCCCAAATGGTGCCGGCAAATCGACCACCATGAAAATACTGAGTGGTTTTTTACAGCCCGATGAGGGTAGGGTAGAAATAGGGGGTGTAAACATGGTGGAGCAAGCCATAGCGGCAAAACGCTTGTTGGGCTATTTGCCAGAAAACAATCCTTTGTACCTCGACTTGTATGTGAAGGAAAGTTTAGCATTTTTGGCTGATATTCATCAGCTGAAGAATACAAAATCGCGAATCGCTGAAGTGATTGAAATGACGGGTTTAGGTCCGCAGCAACATCAAAAAGCAGGAGCACTGTCAAAGGGTTTTCGGCAACGATTGGGTTTGGCTCAGGCCATTCTCCACGATCCAGCGGTGCTGATTTTAGACGAACCCACCTCCGGGCTAGATCCCAACCAGGTGCTAGACATTCGGAATCTGATCAAAGAATTGGGCAAAACGAAAACGGTGCTGCTCTCTACACACATGCTGCAAGAAGTGGAGGCGATTTGTGATCATCTGATGATCCTTTCTCATGGTACATTGGTTGCCGATTATTCTAAAAAGACGCTTTTGAGTCTTTATCCTGGTAAAAGTCTGGAACAGGTATTTGCACAACTTACCTGCAATTAAGTCATCCGATCATAAACATTTCCAGTTTCAAGGTGTTAAATAATTGAGAACAGTAAATGTTAGTCCAATTATTCACTAAAAATCACACCTATGAAAAATATTTGTTCAGTACTCATTGCAGTTTTACTTGGCTTAGCCCTCACAACCAAAGCACAAATCACCACTACCACCCCGCAAACTTCGGCCAAGGTGGGCGATGCGCCCATTAAAGCTGGTAATTGGATGGTAGGAGGCAGCATTGGTTCCACCAGTTTTAATTTCGCGACCGAAACATTCCAATTGAATGTAGATCCCAAGGTCGGTTATTTTATCAGGAATAACATCGCTATAGGCGGACAAGGCACCATTGGCCTCAGTTTTTATGAAGGGGGATCGACCATCAGTTATGGCATAGCGCCCTTCATCAGGTATTACTTTCGAGAAACTGCAAGCCCTACCAGCCGGTGGTTTGGGGAAGGTGCCTTAGGTATCAATGGCAGTCACAAAAAGAACAGTCAGGAAGATTTGCCGGTATCACTTCTTTTGGGTATTAGGGGTGGATATGCCCATTTTGTAGCACGAAATGTAGCCATTGAAGGGACTTTAGGTTATACTTTTACCAAGGCCGATATCGCCTCCTCCAGCGGCGACTCAGGGCTGGGTGTAGCCTTTGGTTTTCAGATATACCTACCCGGCAAATCCCGCTGATAAAACCAATTTCGAATGATACTGAGCCCCAATTTTAATTGGGGCTTTTTATTTCTGATAAAGTGTACAATATTTTTAACCATGCCTCGTTTTTGATGAAAAATCAATTTGTTCACTTTAACCAAAAAACATTGTTATGAAAAAGTTAGTACTCATTTTATTGGTGTTTGGGATTGGCTCAACGCTATCATTTGCACAAACTAAGAAAGCTGCTCCAGCCAGCCAACCGGCTTCAAAATCCATTGCTATGCAAAGCATGGGTGGATCCCCAACTTCCAAAGGAAAATGGCTTTTGGGCCCATCCATCAGCATCAGTTCCACTAGTCAGGAAGATGGGGCAAATGTTTTTAAAACCAGTTCGCTCGGTTTTCAACCTGAGATCGGGTATTTTATAAAAGATGAGCTTTCCATTGGTTTGGGAATCGGGTTTGGAGCTAATCAAACAAAAGTAGATGGTACTGCATCGGACAAATTCACTACTTTGTTTGTTGCCCCAACTTTGAGGTACTACCTGCCGATCTCTCCAAAATTTCATTTTTTAGGCAAATTGCAGGTGCCATTTGGGACTCGAAAAACAACTCTTTCTGGCGGGGTAGATGTAGATGTTAAATCTACCAGTTTTGGTGTGAAGGCAATCCCAGCTTTTGCTTTCTTTCCGAGTGGTAAAATCAGCATAGAAATGTCTTTGGGAAATCTTTATTTTAAGTCAGAAAAACAAGGTGATAAAACCGATAATTCTTTTGGTTTTGTCTTATTGGATCAAACTAATTATGAAGGTATGCCTTCTTTAGGTGTGAAATGGCACCTTGGTAAATAATTTTAATAAGTTGTTTGTTCAAAGCCCTTTCGATCTCGGAAGGGCTTTTTGTTTGATTTTAATTAATTTCGATCAAAAATTATTCAGTGTTTGCCCTACTCAAAAAAGAATTAGCTACCTCTTTTAGCTCACAAATTGCCTTTATTAGCATTGGCCTTTTCTTGTCGATTTTGGGTATTTTACTCTGGATTTTTCCCGATTACAGCCTTTTAGTGGCCGGCTATGCCAGTATGCAAACTTTTTTTGAACTGGCACCCTACCTCTTTCTATTCTTGATTCCTGCTATCAGTATGCGTTCCCTCGCAGAAGAACGCAAAGATGGCACAGATGAATTATTACGCACACAGCCCCTGAGTGTTTTTGAAATTATTGGAGCGAAATACCTGGCTGTATGTTTTATCTGTTTACTTAGTCTGCTGCCAACTTTATTTTATGTTTTTACAATTGATCAACTGGGGGCAGAGAAGGGCAATTTAGACTTTGGGGGTACGTTTGGTGCCTATCTTGGCTTGTTTTTGATTGCTGCAACATGGGCTGCCATCGGCATTTTTGCTTCTTCCATCACCAAAAATCAAGTGAGTGCATTTTTGCTCACAGCCGGATTGGCTTTTTGCTTATTCGTAGGTTTCGATTTACTCAGTAACTGGCCCTTGTTCAATGAAGTAACAAATATTCTCCAGGATTTAGGCATGCAGCGCCATTACCAATCGATGAGTCGCGGGGTATTGCTAAGCAATGATGTATTTTATTTTCTGGACATCATTCTGGTTTTCTTGCTTTTAGCCAGCTATCAGTTGGATAAACGTTTACCTGTTGCAGTTAAATTCAATAAAAAGTTTAAACTTTTCATTCTTGCTTTTATCACTTTTCATTTAACAAGCTCAATTCGGCCTTTGAGGTATGATCTCACGGCAGAAAAGCGCTACTCTTTGTCTGAGACTTCCATAAATGCAGTTCGCAAATTACAGGACCCTCTCCAGGTGAATATTTATTTGAGTGGTGAGCTGCCTCCAGGTTTCCGGCAATTGAGCCAAGCCAGTCGCGATTTATTGAAAGACTTGGAAGTTGAAGCCGAGCAGCCGATTCAAGTTTCTTTCATCAATCCGAATGAAGGAAATGCCTTAGAGCGTGAAAAAACTTTGCAGCTCTTGTATGAGCAGGGCATTCAGCCAACCAATTTGAGTGTAAAAACTGAAGAGGGGGTCACTCAGAAACTTATTTTTCCCAAAGCGCAGCTGGCATATCAAGGTAAAAAAATAGTGGTGGATTTATTGCAGTCGAGAATGGGAGCCTCGCCAGCGACAGTGTTGAATCAATCCATAGAAAATTTGGAATATGCCTTTATCAGTGCCATTAACCAATTGTTAAAATCTGAAAAACCAAGAATCGGGTTTACAGAAGGCCATGGAGAGCTGAATGGTGTAGAGTTGAGCGATGCGATGAGTTCACTGGAAACTGGTTTTACGGTCGGTCGGGTAGATCTTCAACAAATTAGCCGTCCTGGTTTAGATCAAATTTCAATATTGGTCATTGCAAAACCTTTGCAGGCTTTTTCTGAACTGGAAAAGTTCAAGCTAGATCATTTTATCAGGCAGGGTGGTCGGCTTTTGATGGCCATCGATCAATCCAATGCAAATTTAGATAGTTTAAGAGAGAATGGGACTCAACTGGCTACTGCGAACAAACTCAATTTAGATGATCTACTGTTCAAATATGGCGTCCGATTAAATTACCATTTGCTCGCCGATATGAATTGTGCGCAGATTCCGTTAAATGTGGGCGATTTTGGGGGAGCAACTCAAGTACAGTTATTACCATGGTTATTTTATCCGGTGATCATGCCCAATACTGATCATCCAATGGTGAAAAACCTGGAAGGCATACGTGCCGAATTTGCTGGTAGCATTGATACGCTGGCAGTAAAAGGCGTCAAAAAAACCATTTTGTTGAGCTCCTCGCCCTACAATAAAACAATGGATTTGCCTGCCATGGTTTCATTACAAATGCTGGAAGAGAGTCCTGATCCGGCAAGTTTCAAGGGAAATAGTAAGCCTTTTGCAGTTTTATTGGAAGGAGAATTCAATTCTGTTTTTAAAAACCGGCTACTTCCTGAAGGCTTGGATCCAGATTTTAAGTTGAATGCTGGCATAAAGTCGGGAAAACTATTGGTTGTAGCCGACGGTGATCTACTAAAAAATCAGCAGGATCAGGACGGAGCTCCTTACCCCCTGGGCTATGACCGCTTTACGCAGCAGGTTTATGGCAATAAAGCATTCTTGCTGAATGCTGTGGATTATTTATTGAATGATGCCGAATTGATTGCACTTAGAAATAAGGAATACAAATTGCGCATGCTCGATCGGGCGAAAATTCAAAACGAAAAATTTTTCTGGCAGGCTTTTAATATCCTGTTGCCCTTGATATTGTTAGCAATTTTTGGATTTTTTCAACATTGGTACCGTAAAAGGAAGTATACCGTTTAAATTTCATAAATTTGAACCTAAATAGCCGATAGGTATGAGATTTATAGTTTCCACTTCGACCTTATTAAAGCAATTACAAGCTGTAAATGGTGCTTCGAGCAGCAGCACGGTATTGCCAATACTCGAAAATTTCCTTTTTGAAATCAAAGATGGTGTTTTAACCATTTCTGCTACAGATTTGCAGACCAGCATGACCACTTCTTTGCCGGTAGAGGCCAAGGAAAATGGGAAAGTGGCCATTCCTTCAAAAATTTTGTTGGAAACCCTTAAAACTTTATCCGATCAGCCGGTGGCTTTCCATATCGATGACCAAACCTTTGCCATTGAGATTAATGCCGGTGATGGTAAATACAAACTGAGTGGAGAGAACGGTGAGGATTTCCCTAAAATCCCTATGGTGGAGAATGCCTCTTCGGTGAGCTTGCCTGCATCGGTATTAGCCGAAGCAATCAATAAAACCATTTTTGCGGTGAGTAACGACGATCTACGTCCGGCTATGACGGGAGTTTATTGTCAACTGAGCCCACAAGACATTACTTTTGTAGCCACCGATGCGCATAAATTAGTGCGCTATCGTCGCATGGATACTAAATCTTCAGCGGTAGCTTCTTTTATTTTGCCAAAGAAAGCCCTCAACCTACTAAAGTCTTCTTTACCACTCGAAGATGTGAATGTATCTGTTGAGTATAATTCTACCAGCGCATTCTTCCGTTTTGGTAATATTAATTTGATCTGTCGTTTAATCGATGAGCGTTATCCAGATTATGAAGCGGTGATTCCTCAAACAAACCCAAATAAACTAACCCTTGATCGTGGCATGTTCTTGAACTGTTTGCGCCGAGTGGTCATATTTGCCAATAAAACTACCCATCAGGTGCGTTTAAAAATCAGCGGTAGCGAATTGAATATTTCTTCAGAAGATGTTGATTTTTCTAACGAAGCTCACGAACGTTTAAGCTGTCAGTATGAGGGCGAAGACATGGAAATCGGATTTAATGCTAAATTTTTGATTGAGATGTTGAGCAACCTGGAAGGTGATGAAGTTACTTTAGAAATGAGTACTCCAAATCGTGCCGGCTTGTTGGTACCCCAAACTAATAACGAAAACGAGAATGTATTGATGCTCGTTATGCCCGTTATGCTGAACAGTTATGCCTGATAGCAGGATTGTCTGTTTATAAAATACTCCAGGATTTTCTTGTTAATCCCATTGGCCCGGTCTTTGAACCGGGCTTCTTTGTTTTTATCGGTTTTTTTATTGAGCCAGGAAATCATTAACCATTTTAGAAATCTATTCTATTGTTAGGATTGCACCTTGTAGTTTAATGTGCCTGATTTTTTGCTTGAAGCCAGAAAAGTCTACATTCTTTTTATCTAAGAATCTAAAAATAACGTGGGTAATGCCGAATTAGGTGCCAAAATCATGGTGCACAATAAATAGTTCTGCATCTTTTTAGGATTGATATATCACGGGAAATCCCCGTGATATTTTTATTTTTGGGCAACTTAAAATAATCTGCTTGGAAATTATCACTAACCTGCTCGATTTCATCCTTCACATTGACCAGCATTTATCCGTCATGATCAATAATTATCAGACTTGGACCTATCTGATCCTCTTTCTGATTATTTTTTCAGAGACTGGGTTTGTAGTGACTCCATTTTTGCCAGGAGATTCTTTACTATTTGCCGCTGGTGCACTTATCGCCAAAGGGGATACAGGTTTGAATATCTTTTTGCTGGGTGCTTTATTAATTGTAGCTGCAGTATTGGGCAATACGCTTAATTATTTTCTTGGATCAGCCTTTGGTAAAAAAGTGTTTAAGCCGGAAAACCGGATTTTGAAACTCGAATATTATCAGAAAACGCAGGATTTTTTCAAAAAACATGGCGCTAAAGCAGTCATTTTTAGTCGTTTTTTGCCAATTTTTAGAACGGTTGCCCCTTTTGTTGCCGGTGTGGGCCACATGCCTTTAGCTGCCTATACCTTCTACAATGTAGTAGGCGGTTTGGCCTGGATCAGCAGTTTTTTAGTGTTGGGTTATTTCTTTGGTAACATTCCGGTAATCAAGCAAAATTTCACCTTGGTGATCATAGGAATCATTGTGGTTTCGCTTTTGCCTGCATTGTACGCTGCTTTAAAACCCAAAAAATCCTAAAATCAGCTTATTCCTCTTCTTTTCTGCCCTTTATTTTTCCCTTGCGGTAGTATTCCTCTTGGTTTTCCAGCTTTTTCTTGGCTTCTTCGCTCATTGCCTCTCTTTTCAGCTTTTTTAGATCAGGTTGCCCGGCATCCACCCAGGCAGAATACCAATAACTGCCAATGGCTAAAATAGATGCTCTCATCTGCCTTTCTACCATGCCGTCTAAAGCTTCGTGATAGGCCAAAGAATAGGCTTCGCTATATTGTTTTTGAACCCTTCCATTCCGGGTACTGAAACCATATTTTTTGTCAGCAGGAAAACGAGCATTCAATCGAGCTTCGATTACTAATACAGAATCTTTGTAGCTATACGTATTTTTGAGGATCTCCCAGGCTTTTTTTAGAGGATTGGACACATATTGAGCTTTTCCTACAAAAAAATCGTAACCGGATGAAAATAATTCCGGAAGCCTGCTCTCCCAAAACCTATGGATCCCGGTCTGTCCCGTCAGCTGTCCATTATAATTCTCGGTGGTGTGCAGGGGTACATGGGCATCGCCGATGTAATGTCCCAAATCGGCCGAATAATGCAATATTTTTTGGTAATCCTTTTCTTTGAATGCTTTCACCAGGCTGTAATAATTTCGCTCAATGGTCCAAGGTACGATTCCGTAGGCCTCGAGAGTGTCTTTACTCAGCTTAGCAACTGCTTCTGTCCATTTTTGAGGGATAACTTCAAAGGGTCGCTCTCCATAATGATCTGCATCTAAAAAGTGGCGGCTGGCTTCCAACGAGTCAGAATAGCGCCTTTTATCTGGATCAACTGCGTGCTCACTCAAGTAATCGATGTTGCTCTTATAAAAACCAATCATCCCCGAAGGGAGTGTAAAAATTGCGATGCGGTTAATTTTTTGATGCGCAAAAAATCCCCAAGAGCTGCAGATGATCAAAATGCAAACACCCGCAGGCTTCCAAAATCGATGATAAATCTTCATGATCAAAAGAATAATTTTTCAAAGGGTTTGTATTTTAAAAAACATCAGCCTATATTTGCAGTCCAAAAAAGAATAGCTAAGAAAGAATAATGGCAAATCATAAATCGTCCATCAAAAGAATCAGAGCAAACGCAACTAAGCGTTTACGTA